>NZ_DKJX01000031.1:0-105208 GCF_002454935.1 Massilia sp. UBA6681 | reverse complement strand
GTACCGTCGGCGCCGGCGTGGTGGCCAAGATCATCGCCTAAGTTCGCTTAGCCTGATCTAACGGTGGGCTTGTCCCGCCGTGACAACGATGGGGACAGGTTTTTCGACCTGTCCCCATCTTTATGAGAGGGAACGATGTTATACTCCCGCCTCTTGAGCAGTACCGAAGCACCTTTCACACATTGCCGGCACCTTGCCGGAACGTTCTTTTAAAGGAAATAGCATGTCCGCTCCGAACCAGAAAATCCGTATCCGCCTGAAAGCGTTCGACTACAAGCTGATCGACCAGTCCGCTCTGGAAATCGTCGACACCGCCAAGCGCACCGGCGCAGTGGTCAAGGGCCCGGTCCCGCTGCCGACCCGCATCCAGCGTTTCGACGTCCTGCGTTCGCCGCACGTCAACAAGACCTCGCGCGACCAGTTCGAAATCCGCACCCACCAGCGTCTGATGGACATCGTTGATCCGACCGACAAGACCGTTGACGCACTGATGAAGCTGGACCTGCCGGCTGGCGTCGACGTCGAAATCAAGCTGCAGTAATCGCATCCACCGCCAGCGGATCAATCCGCTGAGGTAGCAAGGGCCGGGAGTTCGCAAGGACTCCCGGCCCTTGTCATTTGCGGCCGCCGCGGAAGCGGGTCAGTCGAGCAGGGCGTACAGCACCGGCGCGAGCATACTGAAGAGGACGGCGCCGCCGCCGAGAACCAGCACCAGAAGGGCATACCGGCCGATCCAGCCGACCAGTGTCGGGTGACCCGTAAAATGCGCGCGCAGGCTCGCGGCCGTGAGGCGGGTGGCATCGTCTGGGAGATGATCGAAGTTCGACATAAGGCCTCCGTGCAAAAGTCCATTGTCGAGTGCGCTTTTGCTGCATACATTGCGCTGGCGCAAGCGGCAGAAGGAGCCTGCTTCACCGCGTCTAGCGCTTTATGCGGAGCAAATTGTTCGGGCTGGCTCGTCGTGTTGTAATCGTAGCGATCACAACCGAGCGAAAAGCGCATGTCCGTTACACATAGCTTCCACTCCGCAGCGTTCGAGCTGCGCCGCATCTCCTGGACGCAGCTTGCGGGCTACGCCTATCTCGGCTTCTTCATCCTGCTGCTGGTGCGGCTGGCGGCGCCCGAAGCGATCGGACCGGCACTGCGCAAGCTCGCCTTCGCGCTGCCCCTGGTCCTGCTGGCCGCCAAGGACCTGGCACACCTGCCCGATGCGCTGCAGCGCCTGCGTGGCGCCACCGGCTGGCGTGGCCGCATCCTTGCGCTGCTGCCGCCGGAACTGATCGGCATGGCCAGGCTCGACCGCCTGATGTGGACCGGCTTCCTGCAATGGCTGCGCCGCCGCAAGCCGCTGGCGCGGCCGGAAGGCACGGCGCTGACCTACCTGCAGCGCGGGGCCTACGGCACCGCGATCGGCTGCGCGATGGTCGCGGTATTCCTCGAATTGCCGATCGACTTCGGCATCCTCCACCTGTTCGTCGCCGATCCGGACACGCGCATGCTCATCCATGTGGTCGGCGGCATCGGGGCCGTGTACACGCTCGCCTGGGTGCTGGGCGACCGCTGGCATGTCGCCGAAGGCAGCCATGTGCTGGCGGACGAGGTGCTGCACCTGCGCGTCGGCGTGCGCACCCAGGGCAGCATTCCGCTCTCGAGCATCGAGCGCGTCGACGCGGTGCTTGAAGCGCCCGAACGCTGGCGCCGGCGCCATGGCATCCACCCTGCCGACACCATCACGGTGACGCCTTTCGACAAACCGAACTGCGTGCTGGTCATGAAGCCGGACGCCGGCGTGACGCTGCTGCACTGGCAGGTGCGCCGGACCGCGCCGCGCTATGTGCTGCTCTACGTCGACCATCCGGAACTGCTGGCCAGCAGCGTCAAGCAGCACGGATGACGCGTTCCCGGCAGCTGCGCGTTGGGCCGGGGGCGCTGATCATCCTGGCCCACCTGGTCTTCCTCGCGATCCTGCTCCGCTATGCCGGCAGGCCCCCTGTCAGGGATGAGACAGGTCCGGCCGACTACATCGAATTCGTGCTGGTTCCGGCAAAGGCCAGGCCGAAGCCGGTGGAGGCGGCCACCCCGGCCCCGGTGCCCCGCAAGCCAAAGGCCACGCCAGCGCAGGCCGCGCCCGCGTCATCGGACATGGTGGCCGTGCCATCCGTTCCGGAGCCGCAGGAGTCCAGCCCGGAACAGGCCGTAGCGCAGGGTAGACAACTGGACATGGACGCACTGCGCGCCACTGCCCGTCGCGTGGCCAGGGAGCACGTACCGGAACCATTCGAACAGGTGCGCGATGCCGAGCATCGGCTGGAAATCGAAAAGAAGGACCTCGGCCGCGCCATCAGGGAAGCCAAGCGGCCGCCGTGCACCAAGAAGTACAGCGGCGGCACCTTGCTGAATGTGTTCGCGCTGATTCCGCTGGCGATCGACACGATCACCGATACCGGCTGCAAGTGGTAGCGCCGGCAGGCCGTTAGCCCTTCGAGCCGGTCTTCCAGCGCAGCCCGAAGCCGAAATGGCGGTCCATCAGCTCGTGCGCGCTGGTCCCGCCGCTCTGCTGGAAATACTCGGCCAGCTTGGTGACCTGCAAGCTGCCGCCCCGGTTCTCGATCAGCGCGATCGCGCACATCATCTGGTTGCCGCCGCCATCCAGGCGCACCTCGATCGGCGCCTGCTCGGGCGCGGTGATGGTCACCACGCCATCGGTCGCCGCCCAGTTGGGCACGCCCTCGTAGATGAAGGAAAAGATCAGCGCACGGCGGATCTGGTCGAAGCGCTCGCCGTTGATGGTCAGGTTCTCGCCGCCAGCCATCGCGCCGGTGCGGTCGTCGGCATCCAGGCGGATGTAGGGCTCGCGTTCGAAGTCGCCCCAGGCATTGCCGAGCGCCTGCACCAGCCCGCGCCGGCCATCGGCCAGCTCGTACATGCAGCCGAGGTCGAGGTCGATGCCGCCGCGGCCCTTGCGGCCGACGCCGCCTCCGCCGATCGCGCCGCCGATCAGCTTGTCGAAGAAGCCTGTTTTCGCAGGCTGTTGCGGCGGCGCCGCCGTCGCCGACTGGTTCCAGTTCAGGTTCACGTGGATGCGGCCGAAGCCGCGGCCGGGGCGCTTGTCGAGCGAGACCTTGTCGCCGCGCTTTTCCAGCGTGACCTTCGACAGCGAGACCCTGGGCTGCGCCGGCGCCGGCGCCGGCGCCGAGGTGGGAGCGGAAGCGGCGGCAGGCTTGGCCTCGGTGCCGCCGAAATGCGCCAGCAGTGCCGACAGCCCGCCATTGAAGCCCTGGCCGACCGCGCCGAAACGCCACATGCCGTCGCGCCGGTACAGCTCCGCCACGATGACCGCCTTCTCGTCGCCGAAGTCCGCACCCGACCACGGGAAGCGCACCGCGCTGCCGAGATTCAGGGCGCAGGCGCCGAGCGAGCGCATGGTCTGGGCGCCGTCGATGGCGGCGACAAACACCAGCTTCGCGATCGTCGCCGGCAGGGCATCGAGATTCACGGCGAAGCGCGCCAGCGACCCGCTCGACTCCAGCCGCACCGCGCCCTCGGGACTGGCCAGCTGGTTGTAGAACACCATGTAGCGCTCATCCGACAGGCGCTCGGACGCATCCAGGCCGAAACAGGACACGTCGACCGAGAGGCCGGGCGCCCCGATATCCACCTCGACGGTAAAACTGTGACCGATGCCGAGGTCCGCCAGCTTGCCTTTCTGGCCACGCGAGAACAAATTCATGAGGTTTCTCCTTCCATCGAACGGGAGCCGAAGCGGTGCGACTGTTCCACCAGGCGCTCGGCCCAGGCGCGGTGGGTGGCGACTTCGCACATCGCGTCGTTCATGCGGAACACGGCGGGGCTGGCCTCGTCGAGGATGGCGCGCGCCACCGCCAGGTCTTGCGGGCGCACCTGGTAGTGCTGCTCGATCGGGGCGATCTGGGTCGGGTGGATCGCGGTCTTGCCGACCATGCCGTGGGCCAGGTCTTCCAGCACTTCCTGGTCGAGCAGCTCGGGCAGGTCGAGGTATTCGAACACCGGCGCCGTCAAGGCGAAGCCCCACGGACGGAAGGTGGTCACCAGGCGCGCGATCACCGGCCCCAGGGGCGTGCGGTAGATCGTCATGCCGCGCGGCCGGCGCAGGCCCAGCAGGGCGAGCAGGTCGTTGCCCCCGATGCGCAATGCCAGGATGCGGTGGCGCACTCCCGGGCCTTCGAACACGGCGCGCAGCTGCTGCATTTCGCTGTCGCTGAACACTTCCGCCGTCTCCAGCGTCGGCATCAGGACGTGATTGGTATCGCGCACGAGGCGGAAATACGTGTCGAAGTTGTGGCGCGTGATCTTCGGCAGCACGAAGCCGCTCAGCTTCTCGGCGCCCGGCATGGCCAGCACGCGCGCCATCACCTCCGGGTTGCGCACCCGGACGAAACGCTCGGCCGTGACTTCGCTGCGCATGTTCGCCAGCACCACCGAGAGGTTGAACAGCGACCAGCTCAGTTCGCGGTCGGCGATGGCGTCTTCGAGACAGAAAATGAGCGAGCGTGCGTCCGGCAGCTTCTCGCCGTTGGCGATTCTGGCCAGGTCCTTGTGATTGGCCGGCACGTACAGCGACGCGCCTAAAGACTTAAGCATCCGATGCACTCCTGATCAGGGAAACTGCGTGATAGGGCAGAAGCGGGTCGACCGCGACCGGCACCTGCTTTTCTTCGGCCAGCACTTCCAGGTGCCGCACGTCCGGGGCGCCCGGCCGGCGCAGCACCAGCAGGCGCGGCACGCGGCGCAGCAGCACGCGGGTGGCCTCGCCGATGCCGGGCTTGATGAGATTGACGTCTGCGATGCTGTAGCGCGCCATGGCGCCCTCGAGGTAGGCGCGCGAGCGTTCGGCAGCCGCTTTCGCGTCCAGCGGCGCGGCGTGCGGCACCTCGCCGCCAGCCTGCGCCAGCGCCACCAGCGCATCGGCAAAGCGCTGCGACTGGTCATGGGGGGCAAACTCGCCGTAGTAGACGCAGCCGTGGAAGTCGTTTGGACCGATCCGTTCGTCCAGCACCGTGCGGCTCACCAGCCCCGACACCGTGGCATTCAGGATGCTCGACGGGATCAGGTAGTCGTCGCCGGAGGCCGCGACGGCAGCGGCGCCGGCCAGGTCCGACAGCACGTACAGGCCATTGTCGATGCCGGTCCCCTGCGCCGCATTGAAGGCGGACACGGACAGCGCCAGCTCGCGCGCGATCACGCCCTTGCCGGTCCAGCCGTCCACGAACACGATCGATTCCGGCGCGTGGCCCTGGGCCAGGATGTGGCGCAGGGCGGCCCCGTCGATGCCGCGGTCGCGCACGATCGACACCGAATAGTGGACCGCCTCGCGTTCGAGCACCTCGCGCAGCAGCCGCGCCACCACCACGCCCACTGGCGTGCCGGCGCGCGCCAGCGAGACCACGGCGATGGCGCCGCTGCGCCGTGCGGCGATGAGGCCGGCCAGGCGCAGGCAGTCCGCCGCCATGCGCGCATTGTTGGCGCGGCAGGCATCCTCGAACACGGCCATGTAGCGCGGCGAGGGCAGCGATTCGGGAGACAGCATCTGGCTGTAGTGGCGCTGGCCGGACTGGATCAGGCGCTCCTTGTCATGCACGCTGGTGAATTCCTGCGCCTGCAAGCGCGTGAGCAGGAAGTCCACCTCGCCGGCGCGGTAGCTGCCCGGGAAGCTCACAGGGCCTCCACGGTCAGGCGCGCGAGCTGGGTGGCGCGCGGCACGATGGCGTAGTCGCAGGCGGCCATGAAGCGCGCGTCGGAGCGGCTGTCGCCCATGCCGAAGGTGACGATGTCGCCGTGCTCGGTGCGCAACTTGCCGGTGATGTGGGCCACCGCGTTGGCCTTGTCGAGCGCCTTCGGCAGGATCGCCAGGTTGTTGCCGTTGCGGTGCACGACGTAGTCCGGGCGGTCATCGGCGATCCAGGGGCGCACCACCTCTTCCTCGATCGGCGCCAGGCGCTCGTGGCGCTTGTCCGGGTCTTTCACGACCAGGAAGAAGGGCGTGGCGAAATCCTCGATCATGCGCGCCCGCCCGCCGAAGCCGGTGCGCGCCGCGTAGTCGTCGATGTGCCGCGCCAGCTCCTGCAGGCCGGGCAGGGCGGCGTGCATCGCGCTGCGCATCCCTTCCAGCCAGGGCATGTCGGCGCTGCCGCCTGGCTGCAGTACCACGCCGCCATAGTTGATGACGGCGTAGCTGTCGAAGGGCAGGTGCACGCGGCGCAGGCCGTCGTGGTCGCGCGCCGTGGTCGGGATCACGGTCATGCCGTCCTGCACGAAGCTCAGGAAGGCGCGCTGGGCGCGCGTGGTGTACGAGCAGATGCTGCCGTCCTTGTAATAGGCGGCCGGCTCGAGCGCCTCGCTTGCTGCGCACTTCTCGAAGGTCTGGAACAGCGTGTCGTCCAGGTCAGCGAACAGGAACTTCTTCAACCTCAGCCTCGGACAGGAAGTGGAACAGGCGCGCGTCCAGCAGAGCGGCGAGCTCGCGCAAGGGGGCGTTGGGCGCGGTCTCATGGCAGACCAGCACGTGCTCGTACTGGCCAGGCGCGATGTTGTAGATGAAATTGGCGATGCCCTCGCCGTAGTTGTCGGGGAAGCTCAATGCGTGGCTGACCGCGCCCCAGGTCAGGATCGGCGAGCGCGTGGTCGACTGCACCCGGACGTCGACGCCGCGCCGTTCCAGCGCCGCGCCCAGCAGCATGGCGGCATGCATGAATTCGCCGGTGCCCAGCACGGCGACCCTGGCGCCAGGCGCGAATTCGCCTGCCAGGCGCTCTGCCAGCGCCTCGGGGGCGCGCAAGGCGGCGCGCAGGCCCAGGCGGCCGAAACCGGTGCTGGCGCCGCGGTCCGCATCCGGATCGAAACGCTGGGCAGGGGTGGCCGGGGCCACATAGTCGCCCGGCGTGAAACGGTACTCGCCGCTGAGCAGCGCGCCCATCGTCACCGGCAGGCCGAAGCGCCCGGACAAGGCGGCAGTGGCCTCTCCACCCATGAAATTGGTGATCGTCGCCAGGTGCACCCGCGCGATGCCCGGATTAAGGCGGCGGCAGGCCGCGGTGAGGTTCAGGAAGGTGTTGCCGGTGCTGGCTTCGTCGTCCACCAGCACCAGGGTGGAGGCCGCCAGCAGCAGCGCGCGCAGGTGAGGATCTTCCGGCATGTGCAGGAACTGGCGCGGCGCATGGCTGTGCGCTTCCTCGAATTCGATCAGCTCGCCAGTGCCTGCGCGGTAGCGCGTGGTGTGGATGAACAGGGCTTCACGTCCGGGATGGGCGCGCAGCCAGGCTTCGAACACGCCCTGGCCCAGGCCGATCGCGGTTTCCGCCATGGCAATGAACACCACCGGCCCATCGCTGGCCGGCACGGTGGCGGCAAGGCGTTCGTGGATCGCGAGCATGCTCGACGGTGTCACCGGCCAGTGCTTGCCCAGCACCTTGCTCAGGAACAGGAAGCCGCGCTTGGCATTGGCGCGCGCCGCGAAGCCGAGCAGCTCTTCAAACTCGTCAGCGCCCTCGGCAAGCGCGACGTCGAGCGTCCCGGTGGGCAGGGCCACGCTGCGCCGTGACAGGGCGTCCAGGTCGGACTTCGCGTTCATGCCAGCTCCAGCGCTTCCGGGACTTCAATGACGCGCATGCCGTTGCGTACCGGCGCCACCTCGACCGTGTCGAAGCCGTCGGCAAAGCCCTTCAGTGCGATCCAGGGCAGGTTCGGCCCGGCCGCACAGGCCATGCCGATGCCGCCCGACATGCGCGGGTTGATCTCGAGCAGCCGCGGCTTGCCGCCGGCTTCGCGGAACTGCACGTTGAAGATGCCGTTCAGGCCATAGTCGGCGGCGAGTTTCGTGGTCGCCTCGATGATCTCGGGGCGCATGTCGATCAGCTGGCCGCTGCCGGCCTGCGCCGGCTTGCGGCGCGCCACCGCCGCCACCAGGCGGCCGTTGTCGCCCACGCAGTCGACGCTGTATTCGGCGCCCTCGAGGAATTCCATCAGCAGCATGGTGCGGAATTCCTTCAGCTCCGTCAGGCCGCGGCGCAGGTCCTGGTAGCCGATGTGGTACTCGACACCCGCCAGGAGCAGGGCGGCGCTGCTGCGCTCTTCGTCGACGATGGCGAAGCCGATGCCGTAGATGCCGCGCGCGGGCTTGATGCACAGCTTCGCATGGCGCGGGCGCAGCTCGGTCCAGGCGGCATCGAACTGGTCGACGTTGTCGAAGCGGCGGAATTCGGCCACCGGCGCCTGCGGCAGATCGGTCTCCGCGTAGAAGCCGGCCTTGTCGTGCATGAGCTGGAGCTTCTGCGGCGTGGCCGCGCTCAGCACGCGCGTGCCGATTTCCAGGAAGCGCGCGTGCTGCGCGGCCAGGGTGGTAGCCTCGCGGCCCGGCACGAAGATGTCGATGCGCTGCTTGCGGCAGAATTCCAGGCACCACTCGACGTAGGCAGCCGGCTCCAGTCCGACGGGCTCGCCGTGAAACTCATGGGCCAGGCGCGCCGCCGGGGTATGGCGGTTGGCATTGCTGTGGATGATGGTGAAACGCTGGGCGGTATCGGCCTCGCGGATCAGCCGGATCGCGGCGTAGATGGACGAAAACGTCCTGTTGTACCAGACGCGCATGAAGTCTTTCAAGACAGGTGGACGTACGCGCCCGCGGGCAGCGGGCGCGTAACAACAGGCGGCTCGGGCCGCGCTCTTGTAGGTTTAGACGTTGACGCCGAACGAGCGCGCGAGCGGACCCAGGCCGCCCTTGAAGCCCTGGCCGACGGCGCGGAACTTCCATTCGCCGCCGTGGCGGTACAGTTCGCCGAAGATCATCGCGGTTTCGGTCGAGCTGTCCTCGGACAGGTCGTAGCGTGCGATCTCCGCTTCGCCGTTGGCGTTCAGGCAGCGGATATACGCCTTGGCGACCATGCCGAAGTTCTGGCGGCGCGCGTCGGCGTCGTGGATGGTGACGCAGAACGAGACCTTCTCGACCTCGGCCGGGACGCGCGACAGGTCGACCGCGATCTTCTCGTCGTCGCCCTCGCCCTGACCGGTGGTGTTGTCGCCGGCGTGGACCACCGAGCCGTCGCTCGATTTCAGGTTGTTGTAGAAAATGAAGTCGGCGTCGCCGCGCACCTTGGCGTCGGCTTTCAGCATGAATGCGCTGCCGTCCAGGTCGAAGGCGGCGCCGTCGGTGGAACGCGGGTCCCAGCCCAGGCCAATGATCACCTTGGTGAGGCCAGGTGCCTCCTTGCTCAGGTTGACGTTGCCGCCTTTCTGCAGACTGATTGCCATACGAACTCCTTACGTGGTGGGGGTTGATCGGCCGCCGATGACGGCGTTAACTATTTGATTGTACACGCTCCGAATTTCACATTACTCACTCTCGTGATGTCCATACGCCAGTGGCCGCTTCGTAACATTCCGGTCATAATTGCCGCCCGAAGGAGGCAGAATGGCAACAATGAAGCAGGTGGCGGAGCGGGTCGGCGTATCGACCTCGACCGTCTCGCACGTGATCAACGGGACCCGGGCGGTGAGCGAAGCCGTGCGCAGGCAGGTGCTGGCCACCATCGAGGAGATGGGCTATATCCCGAACGCGATGGCGCGCAGCCTCAAGAACGACAAGAGCCATACCATCGGCGTCTCCATTCCCGACAATACCCATCCCTGCTTCGCCGAGCTGCTGCGCGGCATCGAGGACGCGGCCTTCGAGGTCGGCTACAACATCATGCTGTGCAACGGCTACGGGGACGTGCAGCGCCAGGCCGCCCACCTGCGCAGCCTGACCGAGAAACGCATCGATGGCCTGATCCTGGTGGCTGGCAGCGCCCGCGACGAACTGGCCCCGCTGCTGGCCAGCCAGCGCGTGCCGATCGTGCTGGCAGACCACGAGGTGCCGGCCGTGGACACCGATTTCATCGGCCTCGACCACGAAGCGACAGGCCATGCCGCCACCCGCCACCTGATCGAGCTGGGCCACCGCCGCATCGCCTGCGTGGCCGGGCCCCGGGCCGAACCGCACAGCCTGGAACGCATCGCCGGCCTGCGCCGTGCCCTGCTGGATGCGGGCCTGTCGCTGCCCGCCGCCTACCTGGTGCATGCGACTCCCGATTGCGCCGGCGGCCACGATGCGATGCAAGGCCTGCTGGCGCTGGACACGCCGCCGACGGCGGTGTTTGCCTGCAACGACCTGATGGCGCTGGGCGGCCTGTGCGCGGCGCAGGAAGCCGGCGTGGCGGTGCCCGGCCAGCTGTCGGTGGTCGGTGGCGACGACCTCGGCATGGCCGCGTTCGCGACGCCACGCCTGAGTTCCGTCACCCAGCCGACCCATGCGCTGGGCCGGCAGCTGACCGAACTGCTGGTCGGGCGCATCCGCGGCGATGCCCGGCCGCGCATGCGCCGCCGGCTGCAGGGCAGCCTGGTGGTGCGGCAGTCGACCGCGCCGGTCTAGGCCGCGGCCCGGGTCTCGACCGGAACCTGGTCCACGACCGGCTCGCCGGCCGCTCCCCAATGCACGGTCTGTGCCGGCAGCGCCAGGCGGACGCCCTGCTCGCCGAGCATCGCCACGATGCGCAGGTAGATTTCCTGCTGCACGTCCATGAACACGCGGTAGTCCGGGCTGGCCACGTAGTACACGATCTCGAAGGTGTAGGCGGGCGCCGCCAGCGAAGCCAGGTGGGCGCGGTCGAAGCGCACCTGCGCCTGGGCCGCGACGATGTCTTCGAGCAGGCGGGGCAGGGCGCGCAGGGAGGGTTCCGGCGTGTCGTAGGTCACCGCCACCTGGAACACCACGCGGCGCTCCTCCATGCGGCGCAGGTTGTGGATGCGGCTCTTGAGCAGGTCGGCGTTCGAGAACACGATCTGCTCGCCGCCCAGGCTGCGCACCCGGGTGGTCTTCAGGCCGACGCTCTCCACCGTGCCCAGCATCTTGTCGACGATGATGAAGTCGCCCACCACGAAGGGCTTGTCGAGCACGATCGACAGCTTGGCGAACAGGTCGCCCAGGATGCTCTGCACCGCCAGCGCCACGGCGATACCGCCGACCCCCAGGCTGGCCACCAGGGCGGTGATGTTGACGCCCAGATTATCGAGAGTCATCAGGCCCACCACCGCCCACAGGACCACGCGCAGGAGGAAGGCGATCGCGGTCGAGGAGGTGACGCGGTCGGGGTCGGCGGCCTGCTCGGCGCGGGTGCCGGCCAGCCAGGCGCGCAGCGCATGGTCGCCCCAGATCGCGCACTGGATCAGCACCGCGGCGATCGCTGCGCGGCTGATGAAGAGGTGGGTACGCTCGGGCAGGGCCAGCAGGCTGGCGCCGGCATACAGTCCGACGATGATCAATACCACCAGGCGGGTCTTGGACAGCGCGGCCACGGCGGCGCCGAGCGCGCGCGAGCCGCCCGGATTGGCGGCCACGAAGGAGCGCAGGCGCCGCAGCAGGATCGACTTGACGGCGTCGAGGCCGGCCACCACCACGGCGGCGGCGGCCAGCGCCATCAGCCAGTCGGCCACCGGGTTACCCAGGAAAACGGTATTCATGTGCGCTCCCTTCAGGCGGCGCTGCGCTGGACGGCGCCATCCTCCGGCGCTCCCTGCCGTGCCGCTTCCCCTTCCAGGGCCGCCAGGAAACCATCGCCCCAGCGGGTGACGTCGTGCTCCTCAACGATCATCGCCAGGCGTTCCGAACGGTAGGCGATCTCGTCGGCGCCCATGGTGAGCGCCTGGTACAGGGTCTCGCTCATGGCGTTGGCGTCGTAGGGATTGACCAGCAGGGCGCCGTGCAGCTCGACGGCGGCGCCGGCGAACTCGGACAGGATCAGCAGGCCGGGCCGTCCCAGCGCATGCCGGGTAGCAATATATTCCTTGGCCACGAGGTTGAGTCCGTCGCGCAGCGGCGTGATCCAGGCGATGCCTGCCGCCGCGTAGTGGGCCAGCACGTCTTCGAAGGGCAGCGAGCGGTAGAAGTAGCGCACCGGTACCCAGTCGAGCGTCGAGAAGCGGCCGTTGATGCGGCCCACCGTGCGGTCGAGCTCCTCGCGCAGGCTGTCGTAGATGTCCATGCCGCTGGCGGCCGGGGTGACGATGTTCAGCAGGGTCACCTTGCCCTGCATTTCAGGATGCCGTTCCAGCATGCGCTCGTAGGCTTCCAGCTTCTCCAGCGAACCCTTGACGTAGTCGAGGCGCTCGATCGACACGATGGCGGTGCGGGACTGGCCGGCAGTCCCGGCCAGGTAGCCGTCGAGCTCCTTCAGCTGGCGCTGCACGGTGTCTTCCTGGGCCAGGCGCGCGATCAGCTTGACGTCGGTGCCGACCGGGTGGGCGCCGAGCGCGACCCGGCGCTCGCCGACCTCGATCGCGGTCGTCATGCGGTCGACCCCGAGGGCGCAGCCGTAGGTCAGGAAGCGCGGCGCGCACGCCTGGCTGCCCGCGATCTCCACCGGCGCGAACGAGCGTACCGCGTCGACGAAGTTCTCGACGTAGCGCGGCACGTGGAAGCCGACGTAGTCGCATTGCAGCAGGCTGCCGATGATGTCGCGCCGCCATGGCAGGATGTTGAAGACGTCGCTCGAGGGGAAGGCGGTGTGGTGGAAGAAGGCGATCGTCAGGTCCGGGCGCAGCGGACGCAGGAAGGCCGGCACCATCCACAGGTTGTAGTCGTGGATCCAGGCGGTGGCGCCATGTGCGGCCTCGCGCGCGGTCTGCTCGGCGAACAGGCGGTTGACCTCCAGGAAGCGTTCCCAGTGGGCCTGCTTGAACTCGGCCTTGTCCGGGAAGGAGAAAATGATCGGCCAGAAGGCTTCTTTCGAAAACTTCTTGTAGAACAGGTCGATGTCTTCCTGCGTCAGGGCGATACGGGCCGCCTTCAGCTGCGGATAGCGGGCCGTGTCTACCGCCACGTGCGATTCGAAGCCCTCGGGCGCACGGCTGTCCTGCTGCGACCAGGCGACCCACGAACCCTTGCGACCGTCCGCAAAGAAGCTCAGCAGGGTTGGCATGATGCCGTTCGGGCTCTTCGGACGGCGCTGCAGCGTGATGCCGTCCACCACGATTTCGTCGTAGGGCAGGCGGTGGTAGACCATGACCAGCTCGGCGTCTCCGCAGGCCGGCGCCACCTGCGTGCCGGCGTCGTCGCCGAGCGGCATGCCGTAATGGGCCAGGGCTTCCAGGATGCCGCCGCAGCCTTCCTGGGTGGCGACATAGACGCGCGCATTCTTGCGCACCCGCTCGACCAGAGCCGGCTCGGCGCCGCCCACCGCCACGCCGCGAAAGCCGGTCTCGAACATCGACAGGTCGTTCAGGGTGTCGCCGGCCACCACCACGCTGGCCGAGTCGAAGCCGGCCGCGCTCACCAGACGGCGCAGCGCCGAGCCCTTGCCGACCCCGCGCGGCAACACGTCGAGGTAGCGGCCGGCGGAGAACAGTAGTTCGCAGTCGAGCGCCTCGACCGCCGACCGCAGCTCCGGGGTGACCGCGTCCGCCGTCGCGAGGAAGGAGCAGCGGCGTTCCTGCGGCACGCTCTGGCGCACCAGTTGCGGGAACCCGGCCAGGGCGCGTAGCACGGCCTGGCTGCCGGGCCAATGGGCAGTCAGTTCGCGCTGGATCTGCTCGACAGGCCGCAGTTCGCTGTCGACCACGGTCGCGCCGACGTCGGCAATGATGTAATCGGGGTTGGGAATGGTCGGGTCGCTCAGCAGCGGCATGACGGTCTCCAGGCCGCGGCCGGTGACGAACACCAGGGTGGGTCGGGCGCCGGCGGGCACGTCGGCGAGGCCGGCGAACAGGTCGCGCACGCGGCGCCGCGCCTCGTGGGTCCCGGCCAGCAGTGTGCCGTCGAGGTCGGTGGCCAGCACGAGGCGGGAGGGATCGAGGGGGCGGGACCAGCGTTGCGAGTCAATGACAGTCATGAATCATCCTTATCTGCGATGCGTCCGCGCACCTGGGGCGGCGGACCGGGTCGGGGCGCGCTGGATCCGCCGGGAGGCGGGCACGCCAGGAAAAAAGGGCAGGCATGGTGCGCTGGACGCACCGTCATCTGCCGGCGAAGGGAACGTGAAAAGCGGGAGGGGCGGGAAGGTCGCCCGCAAAATGCATTTGTACAATAGCATTTCGCAGCGGCATCGACAACCGGCGATCCGGCAGGACATGTTGGAGAGCATGCAAAACACGTCCGAAAAAAAGCTATTGCAAAACTGTCGGGCTGCTACGTATAATGCGGCTCCCCGGGCGGTTAGTTCAGCTGGTTAGAATACTTGGTCGACATCCAAGGGGTCGCAGGTTCGAATCCTGCACCGCCCACCAGACTTCCAGATCGCAGGCTCCCAGCAATGGTCGTAGCCTGCAGAGAAAAGGCGCAGCGGTGTGCCTTTTCTGTGCTGACCAGCCAGGTCAGATTCCTTGCTCTCTCCAGCTACTGCGGAAAACGCAACAGGCCGAGGTCACCTCGATTTATCCTGTTGCGCCGTTGCCGTTTGCGCGCTATACTAGCCGGCTTCGGTATGGGCACGTCTTTTTCAGCCCATGCTTTTTTAGTAGTACTAATTAGCCCCGCCCAATCGTAGGTGGGAATGGAGAAAAAATGAGCCTGGGCCTCCTCGGTCGCAAGGTTGGCATGATGCGTATCTTCACGGATGACGGCGATTCGATCCCTGTCACCGTGCTGGACGTGTCCAACAACCGTGTTGCGCAAGTCAAAACCCCTGAAACTGACGGCTACACTGCTGTGCAAGTCGTCTTCGGCCAGCGTCGCGCTTCCCGCGTGAACAAGGCTGCTGCTGGTCACTACGCCAAAGCTGGCGTCGAAGCCGGCACGATGCTGCGTGAATTCCGCATCGATTCCACCAAAGCCGCTGAACTCAAAGCCGGCGACACCATCAATGCTTCGATGTTCGAAGTGGGCCAGAAAATCGACGTGCAGGGCACCTCGATCGGTAAGGGCTACGCCGGTACCATCAAGCGTTACAACTTTGCCTCGGGTCGTCAGACCCACGGTAACTCGCGTTCGCACAACGTTCCTGGCTCCATCGGTATGGCGCAGGATCCGGGCCGCGTGTTCCCAGGCAAGCGCATGACCGGTCACATGGGCGACGTTACCGTCACCACCCAGAACCTGGAAATCGCCCGCATCGACGCTGACCGTCAGCTGCTGCTCGTGAAAGGTGCCGTTCCTGGCGCCAAGAACGGCCAGGTGATCGTCAAGCCGGCTGTCAAAACCAAAGCCAAGAAAGGAGCCTAAGTATGGAACTCCAGCTCCTGAATGAGCAAGGTCAAGCTGGCGCCGGCGTTGCAGCTGCCGACACCGTGTTCGGCCGCGAATACAACGAAGCCCTGATCCACCAGATCGTGGTCGCCTACGCCGCCAACGCGCGCAGCGGCAACCGCAAGCAGAAAGACCGTGAAGAAGTCAGCCACACCACGAAGAAGCCATGGCGCCAGAAGGGCACCGGCCGCGCTCGTGCTGGTATGTCGTCGTCGCCTCTGTGGCGCGGCGGTGGTCGCATCTTCCCGAACACCCCGGACGAGAACTTCTCGCACAAGGTCAACAAGAAGATGTTCCGTGCAGGTATCTGCTCGATCTTCTCGCAGCTGGCCCGCGAAGGCCGTCTGAACGTTGTCGAAAACCTGTCGATCGAAGCTCCGAAGACCAAGCTGCTGTCGCAAAAGCTGCAGGGCATGGGCCTGGAATCGGTCCTGGTGATCACCGACACCATCGATGAAAACCTGGAACTGGCATCGCGCAACCTGCCGAACGTGCTCGTCGTCGAGCCGAAGTCGGCCGATCCGATGTCGCTGGTGTTCTACAAGAAAGTCCTGGTCACCAAAGCTGCTCTGGCCAAGATCGAGGAGATGTACGCATGAGCACCGCTATCAAATTCAGCGAAGAGCGCCTGATGAAGGTGCTGCTGGCTCCGGTTATTTCCGAAAAGGCGACCTTCGTCGCTGAAAAGAACGAACAGATCGTGTTCAAGGTTCTGCCGGATGCAACCAAGCCGGAAATCAAGGCTGCCGTCGAACTGCTGTTCAAGGTCGAAGTGGAATCGGTGCAAACCGTCAACCGCGAAGGCAAGGTCAAGCGTTCGGGCCGTTTCACCGGTCGCCGCAACCACACCAAGCGCGCTTTCGTGGCCCTCAAGCCGGGCCAGGAAATCAATTTTGTCGAGGAGGCTAAATAATGGCACTCGTTAAGATGAAGCCAACCTCCCCAGGCCGCCGCGGCATGGTGAAGGTTGTGAACAGCGACCTGTACAAAGGCCGTCCGTTCGCAGCCCTGGTTGAGAAGAAATCGAAGACTGCTGGCCGTAACAACAACGGTCACATCACCACCCGCCACATCGGCGGTGGCCACAAGCAGCACTACCGTGTCGTGGACTTCAAGCGTAACAGCAAGGACGGCATCCCTGCCAAGGTCGAGCGTATCGAATACGACCCGAACCGTACCGCGCACATCGCTCTGCTGTGCTACGCGGACGGCGCCCGTGCGTACATCATCGCTCCGAAGGGCGTCGCTGTCGGCGATACCCTGATGAACGGTTCGGAAGCACCGATCAAGGCCGGTAACTGCCTGCCGATCCGCAACATCCCGGTTGGTACCGTGATGCACTGCGTCGAAATGCTGCCGGGCAAAGGCGCACAGATGGCCCGCACCGCCGGCGCCGCTGTCGTCCTGATGGCCCGCGAAGGCACCTACGCCCAGGTTCGCCTGCGCTCGGGTGAAGTCCGTCGCGTGCACATCGAGTGCCGTGCAACCGTGGGTGAAGTCGGCAACGCCGAGCACAGCCTGCGCAAGATCGGTAAAGCCGGTGCGATGCGTTGGCGCGGTGTCCGCCCGACCGTCCGCGGTGTCGTCATGAACCCGATCGACCACCCGCACGGTGGTGGTGAAGGCCGTACGGCAGCAGGTCGCCATCCGGTGTCGCCATGGGGCCAGCAGACCAAGGGCAAGAAGACGCGTTCGAACAAGCGCACTTCGTCGATGATCGTCTCGCGCCGCGGCAAGAAATAAGGGATAAAACATGACTCGTTCATTGAAAAAAGGGCCGTTCATTGACGCCCACCTGGTGAAGAAAGTCGAAGCCGCGCAAGCGACCAAAGACAAGAAGCCAGTCAAAACCTGGTCGCGCCGCTCGACGATCACCCCGGACTTCATCGGTCTGACCATCGCTGTGCACAACGGCAAGGTCCACGTGCCGGTGTACGTGTCGGAGAACATGGTCGGCCACAAGCTCGGCGAATTCGCGCTGACCCGTACGTTCAAGGGCCACGCTGCTGACAAGAAGGCGAAACGATAATGGAAACTAAAGCAATCCTCAAAGGCGTTCGCCTGTCGGAACAGAAGGGCCGCCTGGTTGCGGACCTGATCCGCGGCAAGAAAGTTGACGCAGCACTCAACATTCTGCAGTTCAGCCCGAAGAAGGGCGCGACCATCATCAAGAAGGTTCTGGAGTCGGCAATCGCCAACGCGGAACACAACGATGGCGCCGACATCGACGAACTGAAGGTCGTGCAGATCTACGTTGAAAAGGGCCCGATCCTGAAGCGCTTCACCGCACGTGCGAAGGGCCGCGGCGATCGCATTTCGAAACAATCCTGTCACATCTACGTGACTGTCGGTAACTAAGGGGTCACACGATGGGTCAGAAAATCCACCCAACCGGCTTCCGCCTGGCGGTCACCCGTAACTGGGCGTCGCGCTGGTATGCTGGCAACGGCAACTTCGCCGAAATGCTGAAGGAAGACCTGGAAGCTCGCGCTTTCCTGAAGAAGAAGCTGAAGAACGCTTCGGTCGGCCGCGTCGTCATCGAGCGTCCTGCCAAGAACGCACGCTTCACGATCTACTCGTCGCGTCCGGGCGTCGTGATCGGCAAGAAGGGCGAAGACATCGAAGTGCTGAAGTCGTCGCTGGCGAAGATCATGGGCGTGCCCGTGCACGTCAACATCGAAGAGATCCGCAAGCCTGAGATCGATTCGCAGCTGATCGCCGACTCGATCGCCCAGCAGCTCGAAAAGCGCATCATGTTCCGTCGCGCAATGAAGCGCGCGATGCAGAACGCCATGCGTCTGGGCGCCGTCGGCATCAAGATCATGTCGTCGGGCCGTCTGAACGGCATCGAAATCGCACGTACCGAATGGTACCGCGAAGGCCGTGTGCCTCTGCACACCCTGCGCGCCGATATCGACTACGGCACCAGCGAAGCATCGACCACCTACGGCATCATCGGCGTCAAGGTGTGGGTCTACAAGGGCGATCGTTCGGCAACGGGCGAAGCACCTGTGATCGACGTCCCGGCCGACGAGAAGAAGCCACGCGGCCCGCGCCGCGATGATGGCAAGCCTGCCGGCCGTGGCCGTCCGGGCGCCAAGCCAGGTACCGCACCAGCAGGCCGCCGCGCTGCCAAGCCGGCTGCTGAGAAAGCAGGAGAATAAGCATGCTGCAGCCAAACCGCAGAAAGTATCGTAAAGAGCAGAAGGGCCGTAACACCGGCATTTCGCACACCCGCGGCACCTCGGTGTCGTTCGGTGAGTTCGGCCTGAAGGCAGTTGCCCGCGGCCGTATCACCGCACGCCAGATCGAAGCTGCACGTCGTGCGATGACCCGTCACATCAAGCGTGGCGGCCGTATCTGGATCCGTATCTTCCCGGACAAGCCGATCTCGAACAAGCCGGCCGAAGTCCGTATGGGTAACGGTAAGGGTAACCCGGAGTACTACGTCGCTGAAATCCAGCCAGGCAAAGTCCTGTACGAGATGGACGGCGTTGCTGAAGAACTGGCGCGCGAAGCGTTCCGCCTGGCCGCTGCCAAACTGCCGCTGGCGACCACGTTCGTGGTCCGTCAAGTCGGCCAATAACAGGAGTTGAATATGAAAGCATCGGAACTCCGCGGCAAGGACCAGGAAGCGCTGCAGAAGGAGCTGAATGAGCTGCTGAAGGCCCAGTTCGGCCTGCGCATGCAAATCGCTACCCAGCAGCTGGGCAATACCGCGCAGCTCAAGAAAGTACGTCGCGACATCGCGCGTGTGAAGACTGTGATGAACTCGAAGGAAGCCAAATGAACGACACCACTAAAACGGCGCTGAAGCGTACGCTGGTCGGCAAGGTCGTGTCCGACAAGATGGACAAGACGGTGACCGTCCTGATCGAGCGTCACGTGAAGCACCCGCTGTACGGCAAGATCATCGTGCGTTCGAACAAGTATCACGCGCACGACGAGACCAACCAGGTCAAGACCGGCGACACGGTCGAGATCACGGAAGGTCGCCCGATCTCGAAGACGAAGGCCTGGACCGTGACCCGTGTTGTGCAGCAAGCACAGGTCATCTAAAGCCTAAAAATTTGTCTTGCGTGGCCCGCTGGTATCTGTGATACTAGCGGGCTTCGTTCATGTGTTGCCGCAGTATTCCTCCGCGGTTCTGCGGCCTGTAACGAATGGAAAGTCCATCACCCAAACATGGGGCTCCAGCAGGGGCGTCATGGCGGGACCAAGACTGACCGCAGGCCCACGGTTTCCGTGGGGTTTTCTACGGCTTAAGTTGGGAAAGAAAATATCATGATTCAAACCGAAAGCCGGCTCGAAGTAGCCGACAACACCGGTGCCAAGGAAGTTCTGTGCATCAAGGTGTTGGGCGGCTCGAAGCGCCGTTATGCGAGCATTGGCGACATCATCAAGGTCACCGTCAAGGTGGCTGCGCCGCGTGGTCGCGTCAAGAAGGGCGAAATTTACAACGCCGTGGTTGTGCGTACCGCTAAAGGTGTGCGCCGCCAGGACGGTTCCCTGGTCAAGTTCGACGGCAATGCCGCTGTCCTGCTGAACGCCAAGCTGGAGCCGATCGGCACCCGTATCTTTGGACCGGTCACGCGTGAACTGCGTACCGAGAAGTTCATGAAGATCGTGTCGCTGGCACCTGAAGTTCTGTAAGGAATCGACATGGATAAAATTCGTAAAAACGACGAAGTCATCGTTCTGGCCGGCAAGGACAAGGGCAAGCGTGGCGTCGTTCAGAAGCGTGTAGACGCTGAGCACGTCATCGTTGAAGGCGTCAACGTCGCTAAGAAAGCGACCAAGCCGAACCCGATGACCGGTGTTACTGGTGGTATCGTCGACAAGACTATGCCGATTCACGTGTCGAACGTCGCGCTGTTCAACGCTGCGACCGGCAAGGCAGATCGCGTTGGCTTCAAAGATGTGGACGGCAAAAAAGTCCGCGTCTTCAAGTCGAACGGCGAAGTAGTGAAGGGGTAAGATAAATGGCCCGTCTCCAACAAATTTACAAAGACAAAGTCGTCGCCGAACTGACCGAGAAATTCGGTTACAAGTCGATCATGGAAGTCCCGCGCCTGACCAAGATCACCCTGAACATGGGTCTGTCGGAAGCAGTCGCCGACAAGAAGGTCATCGAGCACGCCACTGGCGACCTGACCAAGATCGCCGGCCAGAAGCCGGTCGTCACCAAGGCACGCAAGGCAATCGCAGGCTTCAAGATCCGCGAAGGCTACCCGATCGGCACGATGGTCACCCTGCGTGGCAATCGCATGTACGAATTCCTGGACCGCTTCATCACCGTGGCCCTGCCGCGCGTGCGTGACTTCCGTGGTGTGAACGGCAAATCCTTCGATGGCCGTGGCAACTACAACATCGGCGTCAAAGAGCAGATCATCTTCCCGGAAATCGATTACGACAAGATCGATGCGCTGCGTGGCATGAACATCTCGATCACCACCACCGCTAAGACCGACGAAGAAGCCAAAGCGCTGCTCGCCGCCTTCAAATTCCCGTTCAGGAACTAAGAGCATGGCAAAACTTGCACTGATTAACCGCGAACAGAAGCGTGCAGACCTGGTGGAGAAATTCGCCGCAAAGCGTGCAGCTCTGAAAGCAATCATCGACGACCAGTCGAAGTCGGAAGAAGAACGTTACGAAGCACGCCTGAAGCTGCAGGCCCTGCCGCGTAACTCGGCGCCGACCCGCCAGCGTAACCGCTGCGCCATGACCGGCCGTCCACGTGGCACCTTCCGTAAATTCGGTCTGGCCCGTACCAAACTCCGCGAATTCGCCATGAAAGGCGAAATCCCGGGTATGACCAAAGCTAGCTGGTAATAGGAGAGATAAGCAATGAGTATGAGCGATCCTATCGCCGATATGCTGACCCGCATCCGCAACGCACAGACCGTTTCGAAGACCACCGTCAACATGCCGTCGTCGAAAGTCAAAGTTGCGATCGCCAACGTCCTGAAGGACGAGGGTTACATCGAAGATTTCGCCGTGACCACCGAAGGTGGCAAGGCTGAACTGAAAATCGGTTTGAAGTATTACACCGGCCGTCCGGTCATCGAGCGCATCGAGCGCGTGTCCCGTCCTGGCCTGCGCGTCTACAAGGGCAAGAACGAAATCCCGTCGGTCATGAATGGCCTGGGCGTGGCAATCGTCTCGACCCCGCAAGGCGTGATGACCGATCGCAAGGCACGTGCTACCGGCGTCGGTGGCGAAGTGCTGTGCTACGTGGCTTAAGGAGTAGACATGTCTCGAGTAGCTAAGATGCCAATCGCCGTCCCGGCAGGTGCCGAAGTCGCAATCAATGCGTCGTCGATCACCGTCAAGGGCCCGCTCGGCACCCTGACCCAGTCGCTGAACGGCCTGGTCAAAGTGGAAAACAACAACGGCACGCTGACTTTCGACGTGGTGGACGATTCCCGTGAATCGAACGCCATGTCGGGCACCCTGCGCGCCCTGGTCAACAACATGGTTACCGGCGTCACCAAGGGCTTCGAGAAGAAGCTGAACCTGGTGGGCGTGGGCTACAAGGCAGCTGTGCAGGGCAACGCCCTGAACCTGTCGCTGGGCTTCTCGCACCCGGTGCTGCACGCGATGCCGGAAGGCGTCACCGCGGTCACCCCGACCCCGACCGAAATCGTGATCAAGGGTATCGATCGCCAGAAGGTCGGCCAGACGGCCGCTGAAGTGCGCGCTTACCGCTCGCCTGAGCCTTACAAGGGCAAGGGTGTCCGTTATTCGGACGAAGTGGTGAAGCTTAAAGAAACCAAGAAGAAATAATCGGAGCTGACATGGACAAGAAACAATCGCGTCTGCGTCGCGGACGTCAAACCCGCATCAAGATCGCCCAGCTGGGCGTGAACCGTCTGTCGGTTCACCGCACCAACCTGCACATCTATGCGAACCTGATCAGCCCGGACGCTAAGGTGCTGGTGTCGGCCTCGACGCTGGAAGCTGAAGTGCGTGCTGAACTGGCTGGCAAGACCGGCGCCGGCGGCAACGCTGCCGCTGCTGCCCTGGTCGGCAAGCGCGTCGCAGAAAAAGCACTGAAAGCAGGAATCACCGAAGTCGCTTTCGACCGTTCGGGTTTCCGTTACCACGGCCGTGTGAAGGCGCTGGCAGAAGCCGCGCGTGAAGCCGGTCTGAAGTTCTAAGGAAGAATCGTCATGGCAAAAATGCAAGCGAAAATGGCAAGCGACAAGCCGGATGATGGCATGCGCGAAAAAATGATCGCGATCAACCGCGTCACCAAAGTGGTGAAGGGTGGTCGTATCATGGGTTTTGCAGCGCTGACCGTTGTCGGTGACGGCGATGGCCGCATCGGCATGGGCAAGGGCAAGTCGAAGGAAGTTCCTGTCGGCGTGCAAAAAGCGATGGAAGAAGCCCGCCGCAACCTGATCAAGGTGCCCCTCAAGAACGGTACCCTGCACCACACCGTTACCGGTCGTCACGGCGCATCGCGCGTCATGATGTCGCCGGCCAAGCCGGGTACCGGCGTGATCGCTGGTGGCGCAATGCGCGCTATCTTCGAGGTGATGGGCGTGACCGACGTGGTCGCCAAGTCGACCGGTTCGTCGAACCCGTACAACCTGGTTCGCGCGACCCTCGACGGCCTGTCGAAAATGAGCACTGCTTCCGACATCGCTGCCAAGCGCGGCAAGTCGGTTGAAGACATCCTGGGTTAAGGGGAACACACATGGCAAACACTGTCAAAGTTCAGCTCGTCAAGGGCCTGATCGGTACCCGTCAGGATCACCGTGCCACCGTGCGCGGCCTGGGTCTGCGTCGTGTCAACTCGGTCTCCGAGCTGCAGGACACCCCATCCGTGCGTGGCATGATCAACAAAGTCGCGTACCTCGTTAAAGTAGTTTCGTAAGCCTTCGGGCTTACGTACGGAGAAATCAATGGAACTCAATACCATTCAACCAGCTGACGGCGCCAAGCACGCGAAGCGTCGCGTTGGCCGCGGTATCGGCTCGGGCCTGGGCAAGACTGCTGGCCGCGGTCACAAGGGTCAGAAATCGCGTTCGGGCGGCTTCCACAAAGTCGGCTTCGAAGGCGGTCAGATGCCTCTGCAGCGTCGTCTGCCGAAGCGTGGCTTCAAGTCGCTGAACGCGACCTTCAAGGCTGAAGTTCGCCTGTCGGACCTGAACAACCTGGCCGTCGGCGAAATCGACATCCTGGTGCTCAAAGCTGCAGGCATCCTGCCGGTGGTGGCACGCGACGTGCGCGTCATCCTGTCGGGCGAGATCACCAAAGCGGTGACCCTCAAGGGCCTGAAGGCAACTGCCGGCGCACGCGCCGCGATCGAAGCAGCTGGCGGTTCGGTCGCTTAATTGCGGCCCTGCCTGATCGGAGCAAAAATTGGCGACTAATTCACAACTTGGTAAAAGCGCCGCTTCCGGCTTCCCCTGGGGTCGGCTGTGGTTTTTGCTTGGCGCATTGGTCGTGTACCGCATCGGTGCTCACATCCCGGTCCCCGGGATTGACCCGGTGCAGCTGGCAGCGCTGTTCAAGCAGAACGAAGGCGGCATCCTGGGCATGTTCAACATGTTCTCGGGTGGCGCCCTGTCCCGCTTTACCGTGTTCGCCCTCGGCATCATGCCTTACATTTCGGCTTCGATCATCATGCAGCTTGCATCGATCGTCTCGCCGCAACTCGAGGCGCTGAAGAAAGAGGGCGAAGCCGGCCGCCGCAAGATCACCCAGTACACCCGTTACTTCACGGTGGCGCTGGCACTGTTCCAGGCGTTCGGCATCGCGGTCGCGCTCGAAGCGCAGCCTGGTCTCGTGCTCGATCCGGGCATGGGCTTCCGCTTCGTCACGGTGGTGACGCTCCTGACCGGCACCATGTTCCTCATGTGGCTGGGCGAGCAGATCACCGAGCGTGGTCTTGGCAACGGTATTTCGATCATCATTTTTGCCGGTATCGCAGCAGGTCTGCCGTCGGCCCTGGGTGGCCTGTTCACCCTGGTTTCGAACGGTTCGATCAGCAGCATCGCCGCGATCATCATCGTGGTTCTGGTGGTGGCCGTGACGTATGCCGTCGTGTTCGTGGAACGCGGGCAGCGCAAGATTCTGGTCAATTACGCTAAACGCCAGGTCGGCAACAAGATCTACGGTGGCCAAACCAGCCACCTGCCCTTGAAGCTGAACATGGCCGGCGTGATCCCGCCGATCTTCGCCTCCTCGATCATCCTGTTCCCGGCGACGATCGTCGACTGGTACACGCGAGGCAAGGACGCCAGCGGCCCGTTCATCGGGTTCCTGAAAGACCTGGCTGCTTCGCTGGCTACCGGTGAGCCGATCCACGCGTTGCTGTATGCGGTGGCGATTGTGTTCTTCTGCTTCTTCTACACGGCGCTGGTATTTAACAGCAAGGAAACGGCGGACAACTTGAAGAAGAGCGGCGCGTTTGTTCCGGGCATCCGTCCGGGCGAGCAGACTGCACGCTACATCGACAAGATCCTGATGCGCCTGACCCTGGCCGGTGCGGTCTATATCACCCTGGTGTGCCTGGTGCCGGAGTTCATGACCTCGCAGTGGAAAGTTCCTTTCTACTTCGGTGGCACGTCGCTCCTCATCGTTGTTGTGGTGACGATGGACTTCATGGCACAAGTGCAGAACTACGTCATGTCGCAACAGTATGACTCATTGTTGCGGAAGGCGAATTTCAAGGGCGGAATTCCGTCGCGTTAAGCGGGGAAGGCATAGACCGAATGGCAAAAGACGACGTCATCCAAATGCAAGGGGAGATTCTGGAGAATCTCCCGAACGCAACATTTCGCGTGAAGCTGGAAAACGGGCACGTGGTTCTGGGACATATCTCGGGTAAAATGCGCATGAATTACATCCGCATTCTCCCGGGTGACAAGGTAACGGTGGAACTGACTCCGTACGACCTGTCCCGGGCCCGCATTGTGTTCCGCACCAAGTAAAAATCATTAAAGTAAACGAACCGAAGAGAGTGCAAAATGAAAGTTAACGCTTCAGTCAAGCGGATCTGCCGCAACTGCAAGATCATCAAGCGCAAGGGCGTGGTCCGTGTGATCTGCGTCGAGCCGCGTCACAAGCAGCGTCAAGGTTAATTTCGAGGAATAACGAATGGCACGTA
The DNA here is from genome assembly GCF_002454935.1 of Massilia sp. UBA6681. Lineage (NCBI taxonomy): Bacteria > Pseudomonadati > Pseudomonadota > Betaproteobacteria > Burkholderiales > Oxalobacteraceae > Massilia > Massilia sp. UBA6681. The sequence continues at coordinate 79,841 of NZ_DKJX01000031.1, read as the reverse complement.
TTGCAGGGGTTAACATCCCAAATCATCAGCACACCGTGATCGGCCTGACGGCTATCTACGGTATTGGCCGCCCACGTTCGCAGAAGATCTGCGATTCGACCGGCATCGCTACCAACAAGAAGGTCAAGGACCTCGACGATAACGAACTCGAGAAGCTGCGCGACGAAGTTGCGAAGTTTGTCGTGGAAGGCGACCTGCGCCGCGAACTGTCCATGAACATCAAGCGTCTGATGGACCTGGGCTGCTACCGCGGCATGCGTCACCGCAAGGGCCTGCCAGTGCGCGGTCAGCGTACCCGCACCAATGCTCGTACCCGCAAGGGCCCGCGCAAGGCAGCTCAATCGCTCAAGAAATAATCTAGGAACCGACCATGGCCAAGCAACAGAGCAGCGCAGCCGCAGCAGCAGCCCGCGCACGCAAGAAAGTCAAGAAGAACGTCGCCGAGGGCATCGCCCACGTGCACGCGTCCTTCAACAACACCATCATCACGATCACCGACCGTCAGGGCAATGCTCTGTCGTGGGCAACCTCCGGCGGCGCCGGCTTCAAGGGTTCGCGCAAATCGACCCCGTTCGCAGCGCAGGTTGCTGCCGAAGCCGCAGGCAAGGTCGCTCAGGAATCGGGCGTGAAGAACCTGGAAGTGCGCATCAAGGGCCCAGGCCCTGGCCGTGAGTCGGCTGTGCGTGCACTGAACAACCTGGGCATCAAGATCACCGAAATCCAGGACGTGACCCCGGTTCCGCACAACGGCTGCCGTCCGCCGAAGCGTCGTCGTATCTAATACGATGCTGACTCGGCAGTAGGGGAGGGTGCACACCTTCTCCTGCGTCGCGAAAAGCCAACGACGGGGCCTTGCGCCCCGTTGTGTTTTACCAGATCGACCGGCGCAGTGCCCTGAAAATGGGTTATACTGCCCGGCTCTTGTCGTCTGCCGTTTTCACGGTGGGCGGTTTTTCAAGCCACGTCTACCGCAATCGAGCGGTGGACTAGCGCCTGCCGCATCGCATGCGATGCCTCCGGGGCGTGATTATTATTTTAAGGATTCAACGTGGCACGTTATATCGGACCAAAAGCAAAACTGTCGCGCCGTGAAGGCACCGACCTGTTCCTGAAGAGCGCACGTCGTTCGCTCGACTCGAAGTGCAAACTGGACGTCAAGCCAGGCCAGCACGGCGTCAAGTCGGGTGCCCGCACCTCGGACTACGGCAACCAGCTGCGTGAGAAGCAGAAGGTCAAGCGTATCTACGGCGTGCTCGAGCGCCAGTTCCGCCGCTACTTTGCAGAAGCATCGCGCCGCAAGGGCAACACCGGTGAGACCCTGCTGAAGCTGCTGGAATCGCGCCTGGACAACGTCTGCTACCGCATGGGCTTCGGCTCGACCCGCGCTGAAGCGCGCCAGCTGGTGAGCCACAAGGCCTTCACCGTCAACGGCAACGTCGTGAACATCGCTTCGTACCAGGTCAAGACCGGCGACGTGATCGCTGTGCGCGAAAAGGCCAAGAAGCAAGTGCGTATCGCTGAAGCCCTGTCGCTGGCCGAGCAAGTCGGCTTCCCGAGCTGGGTGTCGGTCGATGCCAAGAAGTTCGAAGGCACCTTCCGTTCGTTCCCGGAGCGTAACGAGATCGCTGCCGACGTCAACGAAGCGCTGATCGTCGAACTGTACTCGCGTTAATGACGACTGGGGACGGCTTGCCGTCCCCTTGTCGCCAAACCCCGCGCATGCGGGGGCGATGGCGGGGCAGTGCGGGCGCAGCAAGCACGGCTTGGCACCGCAGCGGATTTCGATTCCTGTCCTTCTTTCGCATCCGAATTCGTATCACCGCCTGCTCGTCGAGCAGGCGCTTTCTATTAATGCCATCAGCCTTATCGGTGTAACGAGCCGAGGGTATTGAAAAGGACATTTTATGCAAAACAGTCTGTTGAAACCACGTATCATCGATGTCGAAGCAATCGCTCCTGGTCACGCGAAAGTCGTGATGGAGCCGTTCGAACGTGGTTATGGCCACACCCTGGGCAACGCGCTGCGCCGCGTGCTGCTGTCGTCGATGATCGGCTACGCGCCGACCGAAGTGACGATCGCCGGTGTCGTGCACGAGTACTCGTCGCTGGACGGCGTGCAGGAAGACGTCGTCGACCTGCTGCTGAACCTGAAGGGCGTGGTCTTCAAGGTCCACAACCGTGATTCCGTCACCCTGACCCTGAAGAAGGAAGGCGAAGGCGCCGTGCTGGCTTCGGACATCGACCTGCCGCATGACGTGGAACTGATCAACCCGGATCACGTGATCGCTCACCTGACCGCCGGCGGCAAGCTGGACATGCAGATCAAGGTCGAGAAGGGCCGTGGCTACGTTCCTGGTAACGTGCGCCGCCTGTCGGAAGACACCAACAAGACCATCGGCCGCATCATCCTGGACGCATCGTTCTCGCCGGTCCGTCGCGTGTCCTACGCCGTGGAATCGGCCCGTGTCGAACAGCGTACCGACCTGGACAAGCTGATCATCAACATCGAAACCAACGGCGTCATCACCCCGGAAGAAGCGATCCGCCAGTCGGCACGCGTCCTGGTTGACCAGCTGAACGTGTTCGCCGCCCTGGAAGGCACCGAAGCCGCCGCCGAAGCACCGTCGCGCGCGCCGCTGGTCGATCCGATCCTGCTGCGTCCGGTGGACGACCTGGAACTGACCGTCCGCTCGGCAAACTGCCTGAAGGCCGAGAACATCTACTACATCGGCGACCTGATCCAGCGTTCGGAAAACGAACTGCTGAAGACCCCGAACCTGGGCCGCAAGTCGCTGAACGAGATCAAGGAAGTGCTGGCATCCCGTGGCCTGACCCTGGGCATGAAGCTGGAAAACTGGCCGCCGGCTGGTCTCGAGAAGTAATTGCTGTACCTGCCCGGACAATGTTGTCCGGGCAGTTTTAAACCCCTAGAACCGGTCCGCGGTCATGCTCCTGCATGAACGATCGAAGAACTGGACATTAAACACTCGAAAGGAAGTACCATGCGTCACCGTCACGGCCTCCGTAAGCTGAACCGTACCTCGTCCCACCGCCTGGCAATGCTGCGCAACATGACCGTCTCGCTGCTGCGTCATGAAGCCATCAAGACCACCGTGCCGAAAGCCAAGGAACTGCGTCGCGTCATCGAACCGATCCTGACCCTGGGCAAGACCGACACCCTGGCCAACAAGCGCCTGGCATTCGCCCGCCTGCGCGACCGCGAAATGGTGCAGAAGCTGTTCGCTGAACTCGGCCCACGTTACGCCAACCGTAACGGCGGCTACCTGCGCATCCTGAAAATGGGTTTCCGCGTGGGCGACAACGCGCCGATGGCGTACGTCGAACTGCTGGACCGTCCGGAAGTCACCTCGGCTGAAGAAGCACCGACCGCCGAGTAATCGCTTTCCGCGACGACTAAAAAACCAGGCTTCGCGCCTGGTTTTTTTTCGCCTGCAGCATCGTGGTCCGAGCAGGGTGCGACGGCCCGGTGTACCATGCCGGTGCGCTGAAACAACTCATCCAACACCATGTTCCATTCGCTGCACCGCTTCGCCCGCATCCTCCTTGCCTGCCTGAGCCTGTTTTCGATCTTGATGGCAGGCGCCGGGAGCACACGCGCCGCCGACGACTTCCTCGATCCCGCGATCGCCTTCCGTTTCGAGGCGCGCATGGCCGATCCGCAAACCCTCGAAGTGCGCTACCAGATCGCCGAGGGCTACTACATGTACCGCGAGCGCTTCGCCTTCCGCGCTGCCGGAGCGAAGCTCGGCACGCCCGAGATCCCGCCCGGGAAGGTGAAGTACGACGAGACCTTCCAGAAGGATGTCGAGACCTACAAGGGCGAGCTGGTGATCCGCATTCCGGTCGAGGGCAGCGGTCCGTTCACCCTGACGGCCGCCAGCCAGGGCTGCGCCGACGCCGGCCTGTGCTATCCGCCGCAGGAGCACAGCGCGCAGCTGTCGGCGGGCGCCGGCGGCACAGCGCCGGCGTTGCCGATCGGCGCGAATGCGCCGCAGATGTCGACCGCGCCCTTGGCGCCGGCTCCCGCCATGGATGCGGCGCCGGCAACTCCTGTCCAGGCGCCGCCTGCAGAAGCCGCGCCCGCAGCCGCCGCCCAGCCGTCAGACATGGCCGGTATCGCCGGCATCCTGGAGGGCGGGCGCCTGCTGGCCATCGTCCCCGCCTTCGTCCTGCTCGGCCTGGGCCTGGCCTTCACGCCCTGCGTGCTGCCGATGGTGCCGATCCTGTCCTCGATCATCGTCGGTGAAGGACGCCAGGCCGGCCGTTCGCGCGGCTTCATCCTGTCGGCGACCTACTCGCTCGGCATGGCCATCGTCTACACGCTGCTGGGCGTGGCCGCCGGCCTGGCAGGGGAGGGCCTGGCCGCCGCCCTGCAGAACCCCTGGGTGCTGGGCGCGTTTGCCCTCCTGATCGTGGCGATGGCGATGTCGATGTTCGGCTTCTACGAACTGCAGATGCCGGCCGCGCTGCAGACCCGGCTTGCCAACACTGCCGGCCGCCAGTCGGGCGGCAAGCTTGCCGGGGTGTTCGCCATGGGCGCCATCTCGGCCCTGATCGTCGGACCCTGCGTCGCCGCGCCCCTGGCCGGCGCCCTGGTCTACATCAGCCAGACCCGCGACGTGGTGATCGGCGGCGCGGCCCTGTTCGCGATGGCGGTCGGGATGAGCATTCCGCTGCTGCTGGTCGGCGTCTCGGCCGGCTCGCTGCTGCCGCGCGCGGGCGCCTGGATGGAGTCGGTCAAGCGCCTGTTCGGCGTGCTGATGCTGGCGATGGCCCTGTGGCTGGTGTCGCCGGTGCTGCCGCCCATCGTGCAGATGCTGGGCTGGGCCGCGCTGCTGTTCGGCTACGGCTTTTATCTCTTGCGCAAGCACCGCCACTGGGCCTCGATGGCCGCGGGCGCCGCGTTTGCCGTGCTGGGGGCGGTGCAGCTGGTCGGCGCCGCCACCGGCGGCCGCGATGCGCTGGCGCCGCTGGCGCACCTGACGGGCGGCGCCCACCAGGGCCTGGTGTTCAAGCGCATCAAGACGGTGCAGGACCTCGACCGCGAGCTGCTGAGCGCCGGCGGCAGGACCGTGATGCTGGATTTCTATGCCGACTGGTGCGTGTCCTGCAAGGAGATGGAAAAGCTGACCTTCGTCGACCCGGCGGTGCAGGCGAAGCTGGCCAATACCATCCTGCTGCAGGTCGACGTGACCGCCAATGATGCGGAAGACAAGGCGATGCTGAAGCGCTTCAAGCTGTTCGGGCCGCCGGGGATCATCCTGTTCGGGCCGGATGGGAAGGAAATCGAGGATAGCCGGGTGATCGGCTATCAAAACCCCGCCAAGTTCTTGGCCTCCCTGGCCAAGTTGCCGTGAGTTGAACGCGCGGTCGGCAGAGCCGACCACCCTACAAAAAAGACGCCCGAGGGCGTCTTTTCCTTTTGCAAGAATGCGTTCGCTTAACCGCGCATCATCTTGCCATGGCCGCCGTGGTGGCGGCCGCCGCGGCGCTGCTGCTGCTCGTCGAAGACCTTGCGCTGTTCCGGGCTCAGGGCCGCGTACAGGCTGTTCAGGGCCGACAGGCGGGCTTCCATGCGCGCGGTGCGCTCCTTCTGCAGGGCGATGCGGCGTTCCAGGCGTTGCGGCGCGGTCAGGGCGGTGCGCTGTTCCTTGTTCAGGCGCTGGCCGGCGCGCTCACCCTTTTGCGGCGGCGTCATGCTGGCGACAAAAGCCTGCCACACCGGCTGCTGGGCCGGGGTCAGCTTCAGCGATTCGGCCAGCTTGGCCTGGCGGGCGGCGCGCATCTCGGCGCGCTTGGCGCGGAACTCGGCCATCTTGGCCTGGCGCTGCTCCGGGCTCAAGGCGCGGAATTCGGCGCGCTTGGCCTCGCGCTGCTCCTTGCTCATGGCGTGGGCATGGCGGCCCTCGAGCGGGGCGGCGGTCTGCGCCTGGACGCCGAGCGAGGCGCCGGCGATGCCGAAGGCGGCCAGGACGATCACGATGTTTTTGCGGACGGTGTTCATGGTGTTTTCCTTTGTGTGAGAGGCAGGTTGGTGTGCATCTTCGCTTCCGGACTGCTCGCTGCACGGTTCCCATCATCGCCACAAACTGTAACCGTGGGATTTCCCCTGTCCGATACTTTGTATCAATATGTTTCGCGCTCATCGGCATATACAAGCCGATACAAAAACGGTGTCCAAGCTTGGCTTAGATGCGGATAATTGAGGCTATGGATAATCCCTCTACGATTTTGATTGTCGACGACGACCGCGACATCCGCACCCTGCTCGCCGACTACCTGGAATCGAACGGCTACCGCACCATTTCGGCAGCCGACGGCACCGGTATGTGGAAGGCGCTCGACGACGCGCGCCCCGACCTGATCGTGCTCGACCTGAACATGCCGGGCGACGACGGCCTGACCCTGTGCCGCAAGCTGCGCGCCACCTCGAGCCTGCCGGTCATCATGCTGACCGCCCGCAACGAGCCGCTCGACCGCATCCTCGGCCTCGAGATGGGCGCCGACGACTACCTGCCGAAACCCTTCGAGCCGCGCGAGCTGCTGGCCCGCATCCGCAGCGTGCTGCGCCGTTCGCACGCGATGCCGTCGAATGCCCCGTCCGAGAACGTGCAGCAGATGCGCTTCTCCGGCTGGACCCTGGACCTGACCGCGCGCCACCTGGTCAATCCGCAGGGCGTGGTCATCATGCTGTCGGGCGCCGAGTTCCGCCTGCTGCGCGTGTTCCTGGAGCACCCCAACCGCGTGCTCAACCGCGACCAGCTGCTCAACCTGACCCAGGGCCGCGACGCCGACCCCTTCGACCGCTCGATCGACATCCAGATCAGCCGCCTGCGCCAGAAGCTGGGCGAGGATGCGCGCATGCCCCAGATCATCAAGACCGTGCGTAACGGCGGTTACGTGCTGGCCGGGCAGGTCACCGTGGAGCCGCCTGCGTGAAAGCCTTCTTCGGATCGATGACCGGACGCGTGTTCATCACGCTCCTGCTCGGTATCCTGATTTCCGCGGCACTGACCCAGCTGGCAGCCGACCTCGAGCGCCAGCGCGTCATCGAACAGCAGCGCGACCAGCACCTGCTCGAACGCGCCGAACAGCTGGTGATGGCGACCGAAATCGTTCCGGCCTCGGCGCGCTCGGTCTACCTGTCGGTGGCGAACCGCCCGGGCCTGCGCCTGGAAGTCGGCAATCTCCAGCCGCTGGCGGCGTCGCAGAGCTGGTTCGCGCGTTCGCTGGCGGCGCGCCTGGGCGACGGCTACGGCATCAGCTCGGCGGCCAACCGGCCGGCCTCGTGCGACATGCCGCACCAGCAGGCCGTGCTCTACGGCCTGATCCGCACCCAGTGGCATGGCGCCTGCGAAACCCTGAACGTGCGCCTGCGCGACGGCGAAGAACTGCGCCTGTCGGTGCTGCCGCCGCGCTCGGCCTTCACCGGTCCCGAAACCGATTACCGCACCACCATCGGCCTGTTCCTGTTCAGCATCGCCGCGCTTGCCTACGTGGTGGCGCGCATGACCACCCGCCCGCTGAAGGTGCTGGCGCGGGCCGCCCAGGACCTGGGCCACGACATCAACCGCCCGCCGCTCTCCTTGAGCGGCGCCAGCGAGATCCGCCAGGCCAGCGCTGCCTTCAACGCCATGCAGGCGCGGATCCGCCAGTACATCTTCCAGCGTACCCAGATGCTGGCGGCGATCACGCATGACCTGCAGACGCCGCTGACCCGCATGCGCCTGCGCCTCGAAAAGGTGCAGAACGCGGAACTGCAGGAACGCCTGATCGGCGACCTGTCGGCCATGCAGGCCATGGTGCGCGAAGGCCTGGTGCTGGCGCGCAGCATGGACACCACCGAGAACATGCAGATGCTGGACCTCGACTCGCTGCTGGAAGCCGTGTGCGCCGACGCCGTCGACGCCGGACAGCAGGTGACGCTGAAGGGGCAGGCCGGCATGGCCCTGCTGGGCCGGCCGCTGGACCTGCGCCGCTGCCTCGGCAACCTGATCGACAACGCGGTGAAGTACGGCCGCGACGTGCGCGTCTGCGTCGACCGCATCAACGGCGCGGCGCGCATTCGCATCCGCGACAGCGGCCCCGGCATCCCGGCCGGCGAGCTGGGCCGGGTGTTCGATCCGTTCTACCGCGTCGAAACCTCGCGTTCGCGCGAGTCGGGCGGCACCGGCCTGGGCCTGACCATCGCCCGCAACATCGCCGAACAGCATGGCGGCAGCATCGCGCTGGCCAACCATCCGGAGGGCGGCCTGGAAGTGACCCTGGTACTGCCGGAGTATTACCCGAACAAATAAGGGACAAAACCAGCGCAAGGTCGTGATGACGACATGGCGGATACACAATCCTGAAACAAGAGCGTGCGAGAATGCAGCACCGCGACTTTTTTTTGCACGCGCGCATAACACAAGAGAAAGAGCCGCAGGGACTGGCGGCAAGGGACGAACATGAAAAAGAAGAATGCGGGATTCATCGTGGGTGTCGTGGCGCTGGCCGTCGCCGGCGCCTGGTACCTGAACAAGGGTGACGGCGCCCACGCCGACAACGGCCAGGGCGGCAAGGGACCGGGCGCCAGGGGCGGCATGCCGCCGACCACCGTGAACGTGGTGGCGCCGCAGCGCCAGGACGTGGGCGTGGAACTGTCCGCGAACGGCACCGTGACCCCGGTGCGCACCGTCGACCTGCACCCGCAGACCACCGCCACCATCCGCCAGGTCCACATCCGCGAAGGCCAGTTCGTCAAGGAAGGCCAGGTCATGTTCTCGCTCGACGACCGCGCCGACCGCGCCAACGTCGCCCGCGCCGAGGCGCAAGTGGCGCAGAACCGCGCCACCCTGGCTGACTTGGAGCGCCAGTACAAGCGCAGCCAGGAACTCGCCGCCCAGAATTTCCTGTCCCAGAGCGCGGTCGACTCCCTGAAGAGCCAGGTCGAGGCGGCCCGGGCCCTAGTCCAGAGCAATGCCGCGGCGGCCCGTGCCAGCCAGGTCAGCGCCAGCTACACCACCATCCGCGCCCCGATGTCGGGCCGCGTCGGCGCTATCGACATCCATCCGGGCGCCCTGGTGCAGCCGTCCACGTCCCTGACGACCATCACCCAGCTCGACCCGATCGACGTCTCCTTCAACATGCCGGAGTCAAGCCTCGGCGCGCTGCTGGCAGCCCAGCGTGCCGGCAAGGTGGCGGTGCAGGCCAGCACCGGTCCCGAGGGCAAGCCGGTCACCGGCGAGCTGAAGTTCGTGGACAACGCGGTCGACCCGGCCGCCGGCACCATCCGCGTGAAGGCCCAGTTCGCCAACCCGGACTCGATGCTGTGGCCGGGCCAGTACGTGACCACCCGCGTCACCACGCAGACCATCCGCGACGCCGTCGTGATCCCGCAGAACGCCATCATCACCAGCACCCAGGGCACCTTCGTGTACGTGGTGGGCGAGGGTAACGAGGCGAAACAGGTCAAGGTGGCGCGCCTGCACGGCTTCGGCGAGTATGCTGCCGTGACTGGCCTGACCGGCAACGAGAAGGTCATCACCGAAGGCAAGCAGAACCTGCGTCCGGGCGGCAAGGTGCGCCCGGCTGGCGCCAAGTCCCAGGATGCAGCCGGCTCGAACGCAGCGATGCCGGCCGCACAGAAGGGTGACAAGGCATGAACCTGTCCGAACTGTGTATCCGCCGTCCCGTGATGGTGGTGCTGATGTCGATCAGCCTGGTGCTGGTCGGCATCCTGGCCTACATGCACATCCCGGTCGCGGCGCTGCCGAGCTATAACACGCCGGTCATCAACGTCAACGCCAACCTGCCGGGCGCCAGCCCGGAGAACATGGCCTCGTCGGTCGCGCTGCCGCTGGAAAAGCAGTTCGCGACCATCGCCGGCATCAAGATGATCAGCTCGACGAACACGCAGGGCAACACCTCGCTGACGCTCGAGTTCGACGAATCGATCGACGTCAACGAAGCCGCCGTCGACGTGCAGGCCGCGCTGCTGCAGGTCCAGCGCCAGCTGCCGCAGGAGATGACCGACCTGCCGTCCTACCGCAAGATCAACCCGGCCGACTCCCCGATCCTGTTCATGCACATGACCTCGCCGTCCATGGACTTGTCGGAGCTGAACGATTACGCGGAAAACCTGGTTTCGCCGGCGATCTCGACCCTGCCTGGCATCGCCCAGGTGACGGTCAACGGCGGCAAGCGCTTCGCGGTGCGGGTGCGCGCCCAGCATGACCTGATGAGCGCCCGCAATATCTCGATGTCCGAATTGGCCACCGCGCTGCGTTCGGCCAACTCGATCACCCCGCTCGGCATCCTGGACGGCCCGACCCAGACCCTGACCATCCAGGGCGGCGGCCAGCTGATGCGCGCCGCCGACTTCGCCGGCCTGATCGTCGCCACCCGAGACGGCCTGCCGGTGCGCCTGCGCGACATCGCCCAGGTCGAGGACAGCTACCAGTCGGTCAAGGCCACCGGCAGCCTGAACGGCGAACGCTCGATCGTGCTGATGGTGCAGCGCCAGCCCAACGCCAACACCGTGCAGGTGGTCGACTCGGTGCGCGCGCTGATGCCGCGTTTCGAAACCCAGCTGCCGCAGTCGATCAAGATCCACCTGGTCAACGACCGCTCGGACTCGATCCGCGAAGCGATCCACGACGTCAACCTGACCCTGGCCGGCACCGTGGTGCTGGTCATCCTGGTGATCTTCCTGTTCCTGCACCGCCTGACCGCGACCTTCATCCCGGCCGTCACCGTGCCGATCTCGCTGCTGGGCGCGCTGTCCCTGCTGTACGCCTTCGGCTACAGCCTCGACAACATCTCGCTGCTCGGCATCACGCTGGCAGTCGGCCTGGTGGTCGACGACGCCATCGTGGTGCTGGAAAACATCGTGCGCCACATGGAGATGGGAAAGAAGCCGATGCAGGCGGCCCTGATCGGCTCGCGCGAGATGGGCTTCACCATCATCTCGATCTCGATCTCGCTGGTGGCGGTGTTCATCCCGATCTTCTTCATGCCCGGCGTGATCGGCCTGCTGTTCCGCGAATTCGCCGTGATCGTCGGCCTCGCCGTGCTGGTCTCGGCCGTGGTCTCGCTGACCCTGGTGCCGATGCTGTGCTCGCGCCTGATCAAGCATGGCGGCCACGTCGATCCGAAAGAAATGTCCTGGGTCGGCCGCCGCTTCGAAGCCATGTTCACCAACGTGCGCGACGGCTATGCCCGCACCCTGGACATGGCGCTGCGCCACCGCTTCCTGGTGCTGATGCTGGCGCTCGGCACCTTCGTGCTGACCGCCGTGCTGTACATGACCATGCCGAAGGGCTTCTTCCCTGAAGAAGACATCGGCCAGCTGCGCGTGACCGTCGAGGCGTCGGAAGACACCTCCTCGGTGGCCCTGCAGAAGCTGCAGGCCCAGGTGGTGGACATCGTGCGCGCCAACCCGCACGTGAAGGACGTGACCTCGTTCACCGGCGGCGGCAATACCGGTCGCATGTTCCTGGTGCTCAAACCCCGCAGCGAACGCCCGCCGATGTCGGAAGTGGTCGACGCCCTGCGCAAGGCCACCCGCCAGGTCGCCGGCGTGCAGGTATTCATGTCGCCGGTGCAGAACCTGCAGCTGGGCGGACGCCAGTCCAAGAGCCGCTACCAGTACACGCTGCAGAGCGTGTCGGGCGGCGAGATCGGCGGCTGGGCCGAGCAGTTCCTCGAGCGCATGCGCGCCGACCAGCGCTTCCGCGACGTCACCAGCGACTCGCAGAACAAGGCGCTGCAGGCCACCATCGACATCGACCGCGACAAGGCCGCGCTGCTGGGCGTGGAGATGGCCGACATCCGCACGGTGCTGTACGCCTCCTTCGGTGAGCGCCAGGTCTCGACCATCTACTCGACCGCGGCCAGCTACTACGTGATCCTGGAAGCGGCGGCCGCCGACCGCTACTACGACGAAGCGCTGTCGCGCGTCTCGGTGCGTTCCAAGAACGGCGACCTGGTCAAGCTGTCCAGCTTCGCCACCGTCAAGCGCACGGTCGGCCCGCTGGCGGTCAACCACCAGGGCCAGCTGCAGGCGATCACGCTGTCCTTCAACCTGGCCCCGGGCGTGCCGCTGGGCGACGCCACCGCCGCCATCGAGCAGATGGGCCGCGACATGAAGCTGCCGGCCTCGATCATCACCAATTACGGCGGCGACGCGGCCGTGTTCAAGGACACCCAGTCGAGCCAGCTGATCCTGATCATCACCGCCATCGGCGTGATCTACGTGCTGCTGGGCGTGCTGTACGAGAGCTACATCCACCCGCTCACCATCCTGGCCGGCCTGCCGTCCGCAGCGGTGGGGGCGCTGCTGACGCTATGGATGTTCGACATGGACCTGACCCTGATCGCGATGATCGGTATCCTGATGCTGATCGGTATCGTGAAGAAGAATGCGATCATGATGATCGACTTCGCCCTCGACGCCCAGCGCAACGGGGGCATGAAGCCGCAGGAGGCGATCCGCGAGGCCTGCATCCTGCGCTTCCGTCCGATCCTGATGACCACGCTGGCCGCGATGATGGGCGCGCTGCCGATCGCGCTGGGCATCGGCGCCGGCGCCGAGCTGCGCCAGCCGCTGGGCCTGGCCGTGGTCGGCGGCCTGATCTTCTCGCAGGTGATCACGCTCTACATCACCCCGGTCATCTACCTGTACCTCGACAAGTACAGCGGCACCGGTCCGATGACGGACCGCCAGCTGGCCAAGCTGGAAGCTGCACACTGATGCGCGCGGCAGGCGGAGCGATCCGCCTGCCGGTTTCCGGTGGTTTGAAACATCTCGTAACATCCTTCAAGGGATTCCCAAGGGAGTTGTGTTGCTCTTTAAGTACTTCCAAAGTGCGCGGGCGTCGCAAAACGGTTAGACTGCGGCTCTCGCAGTATTGATAGACGCCGATCAGGAACCCGTTCGACCTTGCGTGACCATTCCCACATCTACGACGAGCACAGCGACGTGTGCACGCACTGCGGCCAGCCCTTGCCGATGCAGGGCCGGCCGGTGCTCACGTACGGCCGCCAGGGACCGAACCGACCGGCGCTGGTCGGTACGATCCTGCTGCACGTCCTGCTGGTCGTGATCTGGCTGTTCCAGCCCGACAAGGATGCGAAGCAGGCCAAGCCGGCCTCGGGCGACGAGGGCAAGGTGGTCTACGTCGCACCGATGCAACAAAAAGAGGCGGAGGCGCCGCGCCAACAGGCTCCCAGGCCCTTGCCCATGCCGTCCATTCCGGTGCCGAAGCAGGAGCGCATCGAGATCGCGCGCCTGCCGGACACGATCACGACCCCGCCGGAAGAGCCTGTTAAAGAAACCAAACCGCCGCAGAAGTTCGACGAGCAGAAGCCCGTCGACATGCAGGACTTCATCAACGCCAAGCGCCGCCAGCGCGGCGCCGCGACCGGCAGCGAGCAGCCGTCGGCCGAGGAAAGCGAATCGGCCAAGGGCATGCGCAATGCGCTGGCCAACATCGCCGCCATCAATGGCCGCGGCCGCGAAGACCGCAACGAGAGCGGCGGCGTGTTCTCGGTGTCGAACAAGACCTTCCACAGCATGGACCTGAAGTTCCGCGGCTGGAACCCGAACTTCCAGCGCCGCTGGCTGACGCAGGTGACGGTGGAGCAGGGCAGCGAGCCCGACATCGAGATCGCCGTGGTCAAGAAGATGATCGAGCTGATCCGCCGCGAAAAGACCGGGGACTTCGAGTGGGATTCGCACCGTCTCGGACGCATCATCAAGCTGAGCGCGCGCCCGCAGGATACCGACCAGCTGATGACCTTCCTGTTCAAGGAAATGTTCCCGGAATACAAGCCACCACCGCATTGGCGTTGAACCCGGGCGGGGACATTCGTATCCCGCCCTTCTTGCCTGCTCGCGGGAAATAGTCTCGATCCCCCGCAATCCCTTACTGATGAGCTTGTTCTTGCCCATATGGTCCCCTCGGTGGACCGTATAGGCTGAGGTCATGCCTGTCCGATCCGGACACGCATCGATTTGCCTGGACAAATTAAGTCCAGACATTGTTCTTCACATCGACGGAGAGCACTTATGACCGACAAGCACCACGAGGTATTCAAGCAGTCGCGCCGCGCAGTCCTGAAGACGGCCGGCCTCGGCCTTTGCGCCGGCATGCTGCCGTTCGGCATGGCCCTGGCAGACGACAAGCCGCGTCGCTACCGCCGCTACAACGCCACCGGCAAGCATGGCAAGCGCATGCTCAAGAGCTATGCCAAGGCCGTGCGCGCCATGCTGGCGCTGCCGCCCGAGGACCCGCGCAACTGGTATCGCCAGGCCATCGTCCACACGATGGACTGCCCGCACGGCAACTGGTGGTTCCTGCCGTGGCACCGCGCCTACCTCGGCTGGTTTGAACAGATTTGCCGCGAGCTGAGCGGCGACCCGCATTTCGCCCTGCCGTACTGGGACTGGACCGTGGACCAGCAGGTGCCCGACGACATGTTCGACGACGTGCTCGATCCCAACCACCCGGCCTACCTGGCGGGCCGCCAGGATTTCGAGCGCATGATCACGGGAGTGATCGCGGGCGCCGGCTACTGGTCGCTGCCCGGCAGCGGTTTCGATGGACGCAGCCAGCTCGGCCAGCTGCTGTCGCGCCGCATCCGTTTCGAGCCGGACCTGCTGTTCGACATGGTGACGGATCCACGCGGCGGCATGTTCTTCGACCAGCCGGGCGCGCGCGGCATCCGGCGCGAGCAGCCGGGCTTCTCGCTGGCCACGGCGGACGCGGTCTCGCCCGCCACCATCCAGGCGGCGCTGGCGGCGCCCGACTTCATCGCCTTCGGCAGCGCCAAGACATCGAACCACCACACCAGCGCCGGTTTCGGCATCCTGGAAGCCCGCCCGCACAATTCGATCCACCGCTGCGTCGGTTCGCGCGACTGCAATTTCGTCGAAGCGCGCGGTTTCATGACCGACATGCTGTCCCCGGTCGACCCGATTTTCTTCCTGCACCACGCCAACATGGATCGCCTGTGGGACGTGTGGACCCGCAAGCAGATGCAGCTCGGCCTGCCTTTCCTGCCGGCCGGCTACGAGCTGCGCACCGACCTGCCGGACGAGCAGAAATCCGCGGCGGAACGGGCCAGCGACTACTACCGTTGGGCGCGCGATCCGCTGCTGTTCTTCGTCAATGCCAAGGGCCAGCCCGTGAGCCAGACCCGGGCCGGGGACTATGCCTGGATGACGCCGTTCGGCTACGACTACGAGCCCGGCTCCGGAGAGGATCTGATTCCCAGGTATGCCGTCGCGAGCCAGAACGGCAGGCGCGCCCGCGTCGTCGGCAGCGTGCAGCGGCGCGAGGTGTCCGAAGCCGCCCCGGCCAGCGCGGTGGCGCACCTGCCCGGTGCGACGATCGAGGCGGCGCGGACGGCCGGGCAGGTGCTGGTGGCGAACGTCACCCTCAACTTCCCGCAGATGTCGCACGACGCCTTCATGGTGATCCTGAACGGACCGGACGACCTGTCGCACGTGGACGCTTCCAGCCCGCACTACCTGGCCACCATCATGATGTTCGGCCACCGCGGCGCCCACGGCGCGCTGACCTACAGCCTGCCGCTGAGCGAGAAGCTGCGCCAGTTGCCGCCGGCGGACGGCAAGATCCGGCTGCGCGTCGTGCCGATGTGCGGGCCGGATTGCCACGAGCAAGGTCACGACCATCAGCACCACGACAAGGTCCATGGCGACGCGGTGGAACTGGTGGCGGTAAGCATCGAGGCGTATTGAGCATCGTCGTCGAGGGGTCTCCATATAACGAGACCCCTTCCCGTAACGGTCCCAAGCGTCGGCTTGTCTAGCACAGAAAAACTGAGTTGACCATTATCAAGACCGGCAATTGCCGTGTCTGGCACTTTTGACGTTCAGTCTTTTCTCCAGGAAGAGTTTCAATGAACTTTCTGAACGTCTCGGGCCTCCCGCTCGCGCTCACCCAGTCGCATCGTCCAATCCGTCTTCGCCTGCTCCACCCGCAATCCGTTCTCGATGACATCTTGTTGGTCAAGCATGTCAGCGGCCGGGAAACCCTGTGCGGCGGCATTGAGTATCGCTTGCTGTGCGTCTCGACCCAGGCAGGCCTTCCACTCAAGGAATTCATTGCCTTGCCAACGGAACTGCAGTTCGTCACGGATCGAGGAGGCTTACGTTCGGTGTGCGGTATCGTCGCCCAGGCATGCTCCGGGCAAAGCGATGGTGGACTTGCGACCTACCAGCTCGTTGTGCGAGACGCATTGGCGTTGATGGAGCGGCGTACGAACACCCGTGTGTTTCGTGCAATGAACGAAGTCGACATTAGCATCGCGGTCATCCGCGAGTGGAGGAGCATCAATCCGGTGCTGGCCAAGGCTTTCGACGTCGATACCGCCGGTATCACAGGCGTCTATTCAGCGCGCGAATTCACGATGCAGCACAACGAATCGGATGCGGCCTTCCTGCGCCGATTATGGAAGCGGCAAGGGATTGCATGGGGCTTCCGCCCGGGGCAAGCCAGCGAGCCCCACAGTCCAGGCATGGCTTCTCACACGCTGGTGCTCTTCGATACGCCGCACTCATTGCAGCAGAATGCAGCCGGCACGGTGCGCTTTCATCGCGATGCCGCTACCGAAACGCGCGACGGTGTGATCAACTGGAGTGCCGTTCGCAACCTGGCGCCAGGCAGCATTGCCCGCCAGAGCTGGGATCACAAGCAAGGCCGGATGATGTCGACCCAATGGCCGACCAATCTGCGACAAGGCGAGTACGGCGATCAGTTCGCGTTCAGCCTGGACGACTACCAGATCGACGCCCCTCATCTCGGTGACGATGAGAGCGACTACCGCAGGCTGGGCGAGTTGAGGATGCAGCGCCATGAATATGAAGCCAAGTGCTTTCATGGCGAAAGCGGAGTACGCGATCTTTGTGTCGGGCAGTGGTTTCGGTTAGAGGGCCACCCTGACATCGATACGCATGCGGACGATGAACGCGAGTTCGTGCTAACGGACCTGTCGCTGGTCGCCGAGAACAATCTTCCCAACGACCTTGAAGAACGGACACGGCGCCTGTTTGCAGCCAACGCCTGGCAGTTGGACTCGGTCGATGGCACGCTGGCGCAGGCAAGCGCCGAGCGCGACGTGAAATACACCAATCGCTTCACTTGCGTGCGCCGTGGTATTCCCATCGTACCGGCGTACGACATGTCGACCGATCTGCCGCGCGTGCGCTTGCAGTCCGCACTCGTGGTCGGGCCGCCGGGCGAAGAAGTGCATTGCGACGCGCTCGGGCGCATCAAGTTGCGCTTTCCTGGAACGCGCGAACAAGACCATCAAGAGGGGGCGGGCGCCAGCAATACCGACCGCGATTCGGCTTGGGTGCGGGTCGCCAGTCATTGGGCCGGCGACCAGTGGGGCGCCATCACCCTGCCGCGCGTCGGGGACGAGGTGCTGGTGGATTTCCTGGGAGGCGACCCCGACAAGCCGATTGTCGTCGGCCGCGTGTTCGGCGGCAGGACGCCGCCGCCGACGTTCAGCCATGCAGGCGATTTGCCCGGCAACCGCTTCCTGGCAGGCATCAAGAGCAAGGAGGTGCAGGGTACGCGCTGTAACCAGCTCAGGCTGGACGACACCCCGGGGCAGATCAGTGCGCAACTGGCGAGCGAACATGGGCATAGCCAGCTGAATCTCGGCTGGCTGACGCACCCGCGCAGGGAAGGAGAAGGTGAGGCGCGTGGAGAAGGCGCCGAACTGCGCAGCGATCACTCGGTCGTGCTGCGCGCCGCGCGGCTCATGCTGCTCACGACGCAGGCCATGCTCGGCGCATCGGGCAAGCAGCTCGAACGCGAGCCTCTGTTGGCGCTGCTGGAAGGATCGGAAGGGCTGCTCAAGGAACTGGGGGAGTTTGCGGCTCAGCATCAGGCGATGCCTGTCGATCTCGCGTCGCATCGGCAATTGGCGCAGGACCTGCAAGGGGCGGGAAACGCGGAGCAGGGAAGCGCGCCGCTGATCGCCCAGTATGCTGCTGGTGGATTCGTCAGCGGCACGCCGGAATCAATCGTCAGCTACAGCGGCCGGCAGCAGACCATCGCGGCGCAGCAGCACATCCAGGCCGTTGCCGGACAGCGTTTCAACATCCAGGCCGGGAAGGGTATGTCGCTGTTCGCGCACGCAGACGGCATGAAGCATATTGCCCGCGCCGGCAAGCTCGATATCCAGGCGCAGCAGGACAGCATCGGCGTGGCCGCGGACCGCGACGTCAGGATCACCGCCAGCAAGGGCGAAATCGTGATCGCGGCCAAGACCAGCCTCACGCTGCTGTGCGGCGGCGCCTACATCAAGATCGCGGACGGCAAGATCGAGCAAGGCTGCGCCGGCGATTTCACCGTCAAGGCCGGCATGCACAAATGGGATGGCCCTGCTCAGCAGGAGGCGCAACTACCGTTCTTTCCATCCGCCGAACAGACTAACTGGCTAAAACTCGATCTGGATGGTTACCAAGGAGCGGCGATGGCTGGCGTGTCCTATACCCTGCATTTCGCAGATGGGCAGACGAAAGACGGCACCCTCGATGGCAGTGGCATGGCCGAGGAGCGCAACCTGCCCGACACCGTCTCGAAAGTCGTCTATCACAACGATCCGGCGGCCAGGGATGAGCCGAGGCCGACAGGTGGAGATTTGCTGTCCAGTCTGGATTTGCTCGTGGCCGGGCGCCGGACCTGATCGATACCTTCCGCGACCCGAGGAGGAAATGATGGCGGACCAGACCCTCGATGCACTGAACGAGGTACACGGGCAGGCAAAACCGGACGATGTCGGGATAGGCGAGTGGATCTGGGGAGCCTTGCAAGGCGACTTCAATGCCGAGCGGTCGACCGGGCAGATCGGCTTCGACATGGTGGTGTCCCTGATTCCGATCGTCGATACCTTGTGCGACCTGCGCGACCTGTGCGCGAACATCCGGCATTACCGCAAGGATCCGAGCAACAAGGTGACGCTGTTCTTCATGGCTACCACGGTGGTCGGCTTCATTCCGGAAGTCGGCACCGTCGTCAAGAGCGCGCTGCGCCTGGTGTGGGTCTACCTGAAGCCGCTGGTCAGGCATGCCGACGACATTACCAATACGAGCAAACTGATCGCTGCCGCAGGCAAGGCATGCGATGCCGCACTGCCGAAGATCACCGAATACCTGCAGCACAACCGTGTGGCGAAGTGGGCGACCGACGGCAAGCTGCCGGATATCTACCAGTTCGCGGCGAAGACGATCCGTGAGGCGGGAGACAAGCTCAATCCAGCCAAGCTGCGAGCCATGCTGGATGAGAAGTTCGACGACCTGAAGGCGCTGCTGGAGAAAATCAGGCCGATTGTGCCGAGCAATGTGCGCGAGCATCTCGATGAGCTGCTGAAGTTTGTCGATGCGAAGCGGCGCGCCATCAGCGCGGCAGTCCAGACCTTTGCCAAGCCGGTGCAGACGGTGCTGAAGGTGATTGCGAAGAAGCTGGATGACCAGGCGTGGAAGGTCGAGACTTACCGAACAAATAGAGGATGGATTGCGCCGATTTCCGAATCGGGATCGGCAAGGCTGATCAATGCGAAGCCGCCGAAGTGGGCAACAAGGCGGCCCGAAGAAATGAAATTTCCTCCAATGGAAATGAATGAAGAGATTGATGAGCTGGTGAAAAACTATCCAGAGCACCCGCCGCTCGAGAAATGGCTAGTTGAAACATTTGCGAATAAAGGAAAGAGGATTCAAGCAGACGCAATCAAAGGACCGGCAAAGCTCTACCGTATTGTTGACCCTTCCAACGAAGGGGCAGGCGTATTCTGGATGACGGAAGCGGAGTTCAAGTCGATCAAGAGTCGCGATGAATGGCGCAGCAAGTTTGCCGTCAAGCCGGAATGGAACCAGAACGGGTGGGTCGTGGAATACGAAGTCAGGGCCGGGGAGTCATTGAACGTATGGCGCGGTCCTGCGGCCAGTCAAAATCTCAACGGGACTGACTACTACTTGGAAGGCGGCGGAGAGCAGATCGTATTCTTTCCCCAAAAAAGGGACGAGATGGTGCAGGCTTTACCACGGATTAACCGGGAGACTGGACTGCCCCTCCAGACACGGGATGGCATAGATCGCCGCGTAGAGTACATCGATGTGACAGGAGAGCTGTCCCCTGTAAAACTGCGGTCAAAAATTACGGATGCGCATATCAAAGGGCCGACAGAAACCGGTTGGGGTGCGACAGACTATACGCATCAAGAAGCCAAACGGATTCTGTTGACTGTACCGGCATCGAAATAGCAATGTTCCTTTAATCGGAGAGCAATATGAGAGACATGAATTTGGAAGCTGCCATCTGGCATCTATTCACATCACTGGACTTCCTTGAAGCGGCAGCACGTGAGTGCGAAGACACAATGGAGTGGTTCGGCACACTTGCAATCTCGAGAGGCGTTCCGGGTTTCGGCAGGAACAACGAGATCTTTGACAAGTTCAAGGCATTCGCGCGAGATTTTCGACGTGGTGCAGAATTGGCGAAACTTGGCGATTATAAATTCATTTGGAATATGGCCGGTTCCGTGCGCGGAGATGTCCGCGGAATGATGGAGCAACCGCTCCACAGTTGGATGACCAACGCTGAGTATCAAGAGTTTAGCGACATGAGGATCAGTCGTCTCTTGACATACGCTGGGCAAATCACCCGGGCACTAAACAATGGAATGATCAAGGGGAAGAGCTTCTTTCACCCGAGCCCGGAATGTCCTGAAAGAGCGAATGATGATGACGGATTTCCAGGGGAAGAAATCATCAAGTCATATCGCTGGAATAAAGATCGTTATAAGTTACTTTCATCATGGGACTTGCCCGAGCCCTTGCCGGAATATGTGATCGACAGATCGGTCGCATGCAAGACGGGGGCCGAGGTCCCCTGGACCGGTGTGTGGTATCCAGAAACCGGACTGGAAAGGTACAGTTTAACGTTTGCCATCAAGGGCATGAAGATGCAGCCAGCATTCCGAATTATCAAGACTAAGGAAGAACTCAAAGCCGAGGGTGCTTACCTGCCCAGCACCGAAACGGTCGCTGTCGCAACGACCTGGCATCCCCTTATCCCATCCGGACGCCCGGTCCAACAGGATGCTGGCCTGATGAGCAAGGCGGGCGAGACGTGCCCGAAAACAGGCGTCTGGCAAGCAGCTGACATGAGTGCATTGGAGCGAACTTTCGAGGCTGGCGAGCCGATGCCCAGCCTCGGATCGGCATATGGACTGACCGTCTGGAGATGGCTGCGCGAACGCTGAATCGCTGATCTTGCAGTTGTTGACGGGCTATCTGTTCGACCGGCTATACCCCATAAGGCAAATGGAGAAACATGATGAAAGGTGTAATTCGCTTCGGCGACACGACCACCCACGGCGGCAAGGTCGTCGCCGCTTCCGGCATGGCACGCGTGCACGGCATTACGGTAGCCCGGCAGGGAGATGCATGTCTTTGCCCCATCAAAGGGCATTCGCCATGCGTGATCGCGGAAGGCGATCCGAAAGTGTTGCTTGGGGGTGTCCCTGTCGCCTTCGAAGGACACAAGACCTCATGCGGCGCGACACTCATGTCGTCCGCGCCGACGTCCGGCAAAGTATAGCCCCGGTATCTTGCCAGCATATCCAACCACCAGGCTCGGGGACGGTTCAGCTAGACGTTTATGTCTGCGCCTTCAACTTGCGCGCCACATCCAGCGCGAAATAGGTCAGCACGCCGTCGGCGCCGGCGCGCTTGAAGGCCATCATCGATTCCATCATGACCTTGTCATGGTCCAGCCAGCCGTTCTGGGCCGCCGCCTTCAGCATCGCGTACTCGCCGCTGACCTGGTAGGCAAAGGTCGGCACCTTGAACTCGTCCTTCACGCGGCGCACCACGTCGAGGTAGGGCATGCCCGGCTTGACCATCACCATGTCGGCGCCTTCGGCCAGGTCGAGCGCCACTTCGCGCAGCGCTTCGTCGCTGTTGCCCGGATCCATCTGGTAGGTGTTCTTGTCCGCCTTGCCCAGGTTGGCGCTTGATCCGACCGCGTCGCGGAACGGGCCGTAGAAGCTCGATGCATACTTGGCCGAGTAGGCCATGATGCGGGTATGGATGTGTCCGTTCTCTTCGAGCGCACCGCGAATTGCTCCGATCCTGCCGTCCATCATGTCCGAGGGCGCCACCACGTCCACGCCGGCCTCGGCCTGCGCCAGCGACTGGCGAATCAGCATCTCGATGGTCTTCTCGTTGACGATGTAGCCGTTCTCGTCCGGCAGGCCGTCCTGGCCGTGGGTGGTGTAGGGATCGAGAGCGACGTCGGTCATGATGCCCAGTTCCGGGAAGCGGCGCTTCAGCTCGCGCACGGCGCGCGGCACCAGGCCTTCCGGATTGGTCGCCTCGACGCCGTCATAGGTCTTGAGCGAGGCATCGACCACCGGGAACAGCGCCAGCATCGGGATGCCCAGCGCCACGCATTCCTCGGCCACCGTCAAGAGCAGGTCCACCGACACCCGCTCCACGCCCGGCATCGAGGCCACCTGCTGGCGCTGGTTCTCGCCGTCGAGGATGAAGACCGGGTAGATCAGGTCGGAGGCGGTGACGACGTTTTCGCGCATCAGGGCGCGCGAGAACGGGTCGCGGCGCATGCGGCGCATGCGGGCGGCAGGATAGGTGGCGGGAGTGATGATGGTCATGTCAGTTCCAAGGTTGTCCCGGTGAACCCGGGATTATTCCGAATCCGAATCTTCGTCAGCGTCGTCCAGGGCCGCGTCCTCGCGATCGAGCCCCAGCAGCTCGAGGATCTTGGCGTCCGCCTCCTCGATGCCGATGCGCTTGAGCGCTGAGAACAGCTGCACCGTGAAGGGGAAGCCTTCGCCTTCCTCGTCGACGTAGCTGTCGAGGATCTTCTGCGCCTGGCGCAGGACGTTGGTCTTCTCGTTCTGGTTGAGCTTGTCGGCCTTGGTCAGGATGCAGTGGATCGGCTTGCCGGTCGGGGCGAACCATTCCAGCATCTGCACGTCGAGGTCGGTGAAGGGGCGGCGCGAGTCCATGATGAGGACCAGCGCGGCCAACTGCTCGCGGCGCTGGACGTAGTCGCCCAGCAGCTTCTGCCAGTGCAGCTTGGCCGTGCCCGACACTTCGGCATAGCCGTAGCCCGGCAGGTCGACCAGCAGGGCGCGGATTTCTTCGACGATGGTCGGGTCCTTGCGGTGCTGGGCTACGTGGGCGCCGCCGATCGAGAAGTAATTGATGTGCTGGGTGCGGCCAGGGGTCTTCGAGGCGAACGCCAGGCCCTTCTGGTTGGTGAGGATGTTGATCGCCGTGGATTTGCCCGCGTTCGAGCGCCCGGCGAAGGCGATTTCGGGCACATGGGTGCCGGGAAGGTCGCGCAACTGGTTAACGGTCGTGAAGAACCGGGCCTGCCAAAGTTTGGACATAAGGGGAAGGTTTAAATGACAACGAAATGGCGATAGGGAAACAAAGCTATTGTACAATAAGGGGTTGAACCATGCTCCGCCCCGGGGGAGCGCCAGTAAGGCCGCTGCACTGTTTCACTGTAAATTCCAAAATCTGTTTTTGACTTTTTCAGGGTGCTTGTATGAATCGTTTGACGTTTCCGCTTTTGAAGTCCTTGTTGGTTGCAAGCCTGGTCCTGTGCGGTAGTGCCTCTGCGGCGCCGCAAACCGCCGTCGCCAAGGCCGACCCGGCCAAGGGCGGAACCCTCTACGATGCGGGCGATGCCGCGCGCGGCCTGCCGGCCTGCATGTCCTGCCACGGCGCCGCCGGCAACTCGACCATCGTCGCCAACCCCAAGCTGGCCGGCCAGATCGACGCCTATACCCACAAGCAGCTGGTCGACTTCACCACCCCGAACCGCCAGAACCCGATCATGACGCCGTACTCGAAGATGCTGACCGAGGACGAGAAACGCAACATCGCCGCCTACCTCGCCACCCAGAAGGCCAAGCCGGGCGCCGCCAAGAACAAGGACACCGTCGAGCTGGGCCGCAAGATCTACCGCGGCGGCATCGCCGAGAAGGGCGTCGCCGCCTGCGCCAGCTGCCACGGCGCCACCGGCAGCGGCATCCCGGCCCAGTACCCGCGCCTGTCGGGCCAGCACCAGGATTACACCTATGCCCAGCTGGACGCCTTCAAGACCGGCACCCGCAAGAACAGTGTCCAGATGACCACGCTGGCACAGCGCATGTCGCCGGAAGAAATGAAGGCGGTGTCCGACTATATCGCGGGCCTCAAGTAAGCAGCGCCACGATATGAAAAAGAAGGGGCGGCGGCGCTGAGCTGGCTGCCCTTTTTGCTGTATGCTCGGCAGGTTTGCCCGGTTTCCTGGGCGCTGTAGAAGATAGAACATGAGTACCACCGGAATTGAACTGAACACCCGCCGCCGCGGGTTCGCCGAAGCGGTCGAGCTGGTGTCGTCGATGCGCTTCGCCATCAGCCTGCTCACGATCGTCGCCATCGCCTCGGTCATCGGCACCGTCCTCAAGCAGAACGAGCCGATGCCGAACTACGTGAACCAGTTCGGTCCGTTCTGGTTCGAGGTGTTCGCCAAACTCGGCCTGTACAACGTGTACACGAGCTGGTGGTTCCTGCTGATCCTGGTCTTCCTGATCGTTTCCACCGCCCTGTGCGTGGTGCGCAATGCGCCGAAGATGGTGCGCGACATGCGCAGCTGGCGCGAGCACGTGCGCGAGGAATCGCTGCGCAACTTCCACCACAAGCTTGAGTGGACCGCGCCGGTGGCCCGCACCCTTCTTGCCGCCCAGACCGCCGAACGCCTGCGCCACGCCGGCTACGCGGTCAAGCTGGTCGAAAAGGATGGCGGCATGCTGGTGGCGGCGAAGAAGGGCGCCGGCAACAAGTTCGGCTACATCTTCGCGCACACCGCCATTATCGTGATCCTGCTGGGCGGCATGCTCGACTCGGAGATGCCGGTCAAGTTCCAGCAGTGGTTCTTCGGCAAGACGCCGTTCGGCGGCAGCGGCGTGATCGCCGACATCCCGGCCCAGCACCGCCTCGGCATCTCGAACCCGACCTTCCGCGGCAATACCCTGATCGCCGAAGGCCAGACCAGCGATACGGCCCTGCTGCCGCAGGCCTCGGGCGTGCTGGTGCAGGAACTGCCGTTCTCGATCAAGCTCGAAAAATTCCACATCGATTTCTACTCGACCGGCATGCCCAAGCTGTTCGCCAGCGACGTGATCGTGCGCGACCACGAGACCGGCAAGACCTTCCCGGCCTCGATCAGGGTCAACCACCCGCTGATCTACAAGGGCATCGCCGTCTACCAGTCGAGCTTCGACGATGGCGGCAGCAAGCTCAAGCTGACCGGTTTCCCGATGAGCGGCACGGCCGACAAGGCCTTCCAGATCGAAGGCACGGTCGGATCCAGTACCGAGCTCAAGCAGGGCGACGAGACCTGGTCAGTGGAATGGTCGGGCTTCCGTCCTTTCAACGTCGAGAACATCGCGGCCAACCAGGACGCCCGTGCGGTCGCGAAGAACACCTCGTTCAACGAGCAGCTCAGCGCGACGCTCGGCAAGGCATCCGGCTCGGCGGCCAGGACCGACCATGCCAAGGACCTGAAGAACGTCGGCCCGAGCGTGCAGTACAAGCTGCGCGACAAGACCGGCCAGGCGCGCGAGTTCATGAACTACATGCAGCCGCTCACGCTCGACGGCGCCCAGGTCTACCTGGCTGGCGTGCGCAACAATCCGCAGGAAAACTTCAGCTTCCTGCGCATTCCGGCGGATGCCGACTACAGCGTGCGCACCTGGATGCGCCTGCGCGCGGCGCTGGCCGACGCTTCGCTGCGGCAGGATGCGGCCCGGCGCTACGCGGCGCGTGCGCTGGCGCCGGAACAGCAGGCGGGCCTGGGCGGCCAGCTGGAAGAGTCCGCGGCGCGTACCCTGGCCATCTTCGCCGGCGAGAACGGGGGACGCGGCGGCTTCATCGGCGTGTCGCAGTTCCTGGAAAAGATTCCGCAGGCCGAGCAGGAAAAGGCCGCCAACATCTTCATGAAGATGCTCAACGGCGCCCTGTGGGAGCTGTGGCAGGCCGCCAACGCGCGTGCCGGACTGCCGGCCGTCGAGGCGAGCGAGGCCAACGGCCGCTTCCTGCAGTTGGCCACCAATGCGCTGTCGGACAGCGTGTTCTACGGCGCCCCGGTCTACCTGCAGCTGGAAGAGTTCACCGAAGTGAAAGCCTCGGTGCTGCAGCTGACCCGTTCGCCGGGCAAGAACATCGTCTACCTCGGCTGCCTGCTGCTGGTGGCAGGCGTGTTCGCAATGTTTTATATTCGTGAACGGCGCATGTGGGTGTGGGTCCGCGATACCGAGCATGGCGCCCATGCGCTGATGGCCATGAGCACCCAGCGCAAGACGCTCGACTTCGAACGCGAATTCGACGATTTGAAAGTGAAACTGCCGCAGCCGGCCTGAAGCCCGCGGCAAGGAGACCAAGATGGAACTTTCGCAAGCCCAAACCGGCAAAGCTGGGGCCTATGTCCAGCAACCGGGCTTCTTCCGCAGCCTGAACGCGATCGATTGGCTGTACGGCGCCGCCCTGCTGGCGGGCGCGCTGTTCGCGCTGAACCGCTACGCCCACCACATGGACATCTACGAGCAGGTGATCCTGGTGCTCACCGCACCCACCTTCGCGCTGCTGGGCTGGTACTGGAAACCGATGCGCTGGCTGCTGCCGCTGGTGGCGGTGCTGTCGCTGTGGGCGATTTCCATGTACGGCGGCGCCATCGATGCGGCGAACCAGAAATTCTTCCTGAAATACATGCTGTCGAGCCAGTCCGCCATCCTGTGGATGAGTGCACTGTTCGTGTTCTCGACCGTGTTCTACTGGATCGGCCTGGCCGGCCGTTCGGAGTTCGGCGGCTCGGTCGGCAGCAAGCTGTGCTGGGCCGGCGTGGTGCTCGGTTCGGTCGGCATGATGGTGCGCTGGTACGAGTCCTACCTGATGGGCCCCGACGTCGGCCACATCCCGGTGTCGAACCTGTATGAAGTGTTCATCCTGTTCGCCATCATCACCGCGCTGTTCTACCTCTACTACGAAGGCCGCTACGCCACCCGCCAGCTGGGCCCCTTCGTGCTCCTGATCATTGCGGCCGCGGTTGCCTTCCTGCTGTGGTACACGGTCTCGCGCGACGCCGCCCAGATCCAGCCGCTGGTGCCGGCCCTGCAGAGCTGGTGGATGAAGATCCACGTGCCGGCCAATTTCATCGGCTACGGCACCTTCGCGCTGGCCGCGATGGTCGGCTGCGCCTACCTGCTGAAATCGCACGGCATCCTGGCCGACCGCCTGCCCGCACTGGAGGTCCTGGACGACGTGATGTACAAGTCGATCTCGGTCGGCTTCGCCTTCTTCACCGTCGCCACCATCCTCGGCGCCCTGTGGGCGGCCGAAGCCTGGGGCGGCTACTGGTCCTGGGACCCGAAGGAAACCTGGGCCCTGATCGTCTGGCTCAACTACGCGGCCTGGCTGCACATGCGCCTCATGTCGGGCCTGCGCGGCCGCGTGGCGGCCTGGTGGTCGGTGGTGGGCCTCCTGGTGACGACCTTCGCCTTCCTGGGCGTGAACATGTTCCTGTCGGGGTTGCACTCCTACGGCGAGCTGTAGACTTCAGTTGCCCCGGTAGGTCGAGTAGCCGAAGGGGCTCAGCAGCAGCGGGACGTGGTAATGCTGCGTGGGCGCATCCACGGTGAACTCGACCGGAATCTGCGGGAAGAAGCTGGCCTGTCCCTTGCGCTTGTAGTGTTCGCCGGTCTTGAACACGATGCGGTAGTCGGCCGCCGGCATCGGTTTATTTTCCGGATACAGGGCAGGGATGCGTCCCTGCTCGTTGGTGACGCCGCGCGCCAGTTCGCGCCACCCGCTGCCTGCGCGCTGTTCCAGCGTGACCTCGATGCCTGCGGTGGGCTGGCCGCTCTGCAGGTCGAGCACGTGGACGCTGAGCGGATTCTGCGCGGCGCTTGCCGCGATACTGGCAAAGCCCAGCAGGCTGGCGAGGGCGAGTCGGTGGATGGTGGTTTGCATGGCGTTCTCCTAAGTCAAGTCAGAAAAATTCAAGGGATGGGTTGGTCGAGCTCGGGCACGGCGCCGATGGCGCGCTCCGCTCAGGCATGGTCGTTCAGCGGCCCGCCGCCGCCGGCCACGCCGATGGCGCCGACGACCTGCTTGTGCGCCAGCAGCGGTACGCCCCCGCCGAGCAGCAGGAGTTCGGGCAGGGCGGCCAGGTTGCGGGTATCCGGGGCGGACTGCGCGTCGCGTGCCAGCAGCAGCGTCGGCTTGCGCGTCGACAGCGCGGTATAGGCCTTGCGCCGGCTGGCCTCGGTATTGTGCGGACCGACGCCGTCGTCGCGCTGCACGACCACCAGGTTGCCGCCCTGGTCGACCACGGCCACGACGATCGCGCGGCCTTCACTGCGGCAGGACTGGATGGCGCGCTCCGCCAGGCGCTTGGCCGCTTCCAGGCCGAGTGCCGGCTGCTGGCGCAGCTGTGCGCCGGCAGGGGCCGCGGCCAGCGCTGCGAGAAGCATGATGAGATTTCTGGACATGGTCTTCCTTCGACATGGGATGGCCGCCATCTTGGCATGCGCCTGCCGACGCCAGGCTGACCGCCAGATGACAGTTTCGTCATGTTTGGGCGCATCCCTTCGGCATAGAATGCGCTTATGAGCATTCTCGTAATCGAAGATGAGCCGAAGACCGGCGACTACCTCCAGCGCGGCCTGGCAGAGTCGGGCTTTGCGGTGCGGCTCGCGCGCAATGGACGCGACGGCCTGGCGATCGCCCGCGAGGAAGAGATCGAGCTGGTGGTGCTGGACGTGATGCTGCCGCGCATGGACGGCTGGCAGGTGCTCGCCGCCCTGCGCGCCGACCCGGATACCGAACAGATCCCGGTGCTGTTCCTGACGGCGCGCGACGAGGTCGAGGACCGCGTGCGCGGGCTGGAACTGGGCGCCGACGATTACCTGGTCAAGCCTTTCGCGTTCGTCGAGCTGGTGGCGCGCATCCGCACCCTGTTGCGGCGCGGACCGGTGCGCGAGGAAGAACTGATCCGCATCGCCGACCTCGAGATCGACGTGCTGCGCCGCCGCGTGCGGCGCGGCGCCGAGACCATCGCCCTCACGGCCCAGGAGTTCGCGCTGCTGCACCTGCTGGCGCGGCGCCAGGGCCAGGTGCTGTCGCGCGCCCTGATCGCTTCTCAGGTCTGGGACATGAATTTCGACAGCGATACCAACGTCATCGATGCCGCCGTGCGCCGCCTGCGGCGCAAGATCGACGACCCCTTCACGCGGAAACTGATCCATACCCGGCGCGGCATGGGCTACGTCTGCGAGGCGCAGGCCCCGGCATGAAACCCTCCTGGCGCCATTCCCTGACCCTGCGCGTGACGCTCGCCTTCGTGCTGATCGTCGCGCTTACCGCGGCCGGCCTGGGCATCTACCTGTACCGCGCCTTCGTGGCCGAGATCGCGCGCCGCGACGACCTGCAATTGCTGGGCAAGCTGCGCCAGGTGCAGATCGTGCTCGGACGTCCGGGCGCGGCCGAACTGCTGGCGGCGCAGCCCGATTTTTTCCGCGACACCATGAGCGGCCAGGAAAACTCGCTGGTGCGCATCGTCGCGCCAGGCGGCGCGGTGCTGGCCGACATCAACCCGCGTGGCGAGCGCTATCCCGTGCCGCCGGAGGCCGGGCCGGCGCCTGGCCGGGACGCCATCGCCGGCTGGACCGCGCAGGACGGCACGCCCGGCCGGGTGGTCGCGGGCAGCGCCCGCCTGGGCGCGAACGGGGTGACGGTGGTGGTGGCGCGCGCCTATGCCGAACGCACCGCCATGTTCGCGCGCTACCGCGCCCGTATCCTGGCCGCCTGCGCGGTCGGCGCCCTGCTGGCTGCCGCGCTGGCGGCCCTGATGCTGCGCCGCGGCCTGCGGCCCCTGCGCACGGTCGCCGAGCATGCGGCGCACATCAAGCCCGGCACCCTGGCGCAACGCCTCGACATCGGCGCCGCGCCGTCCGAGCTGCGGCCGCTGATCGATGCCTTCAACGCCATGCTGCAACGCCTGCAGGACGGCTATGCGCGCCTGTCCGGCTTCTCGGCCGACCTGGCGCACGAGTTCAGGACGCCGGTGACGAACATGATCGGGCAAAGCCAGGTCGCGCTCGGGCAGGGCCGCAGCCGCGAAGAATACGAAACCCTGCTGGCCTCGAACATCGAGGAGCTCGAGCGCCTGGCGCGCATGATCGAAAGCATGCTGTTCCTCGCCCGCGCCGGCCAGGACGAGGTGGTGCTGGCGCGCCAGCCGCTGGTGGCGCTGGACGAACTGGAGCGGGTGGCGGATTTCTTCGAGGGCATGGCCGAGGAACGCGGCCTGCGCCTGGAATGCAGCGGGGAAGGGCGCTTCGCCGCCGATCCGGCGCTGGTGAGGCGGGCACTGGCCAATCTGGTCTCGAATGCGGTGCGCCATGCGGATGCGGGCAGCACCATCAGGCTGCATGCCGAACCGCGCCCCGGCATGCTGGAGCTGAGCGTGAGCAACGTGGGCGCGGCGATTCCACGCGAGCACCTGGACCATTTGTTCGACCGCTTCTACCGCGCCGACAGCGCCCGCAGCGATGCGGAAGGCTCGACGGGACTGGGCCTGTCCATCGTCAGCGCCATCTTGAACCTGCACGGCGGCAAAGCGATCGTGCAGTCGAACGGCCCCGACACCCGTTTCATCCTCGCCTTTCCCACCGGGTAGGGCAGCGGGCGGGCCTGACGCGCTTTTGTCCAGCGTGCCGCGCCTCATCCTTGCCGGACGGCAGCCGGCGCTAACGTGCGCCCAAGCCGTCTGGTGTAACCTGAAGTCTCTCTCTGTAGCGGAGTCAGCCATGCTTTTCAAACGCAGTCCGAACGGGATCGACCTCCCGTATCCGTCCGAGATCACCCCGCGCGAAGTGTATGAAGGCCGGCGCCAGTTTATCGCCCGTATCGCCGCCACCGCAGCCGTGGGCAGCGGTATCTGGGAGATGGCCAACCGCGAAGCTTTCGCACAAGGCGTGAAGCTCGCCGCCACCCGCAATGCGGCCCTGTCGACGCAGGAACAGCAAACCTCGTTCAAGGACGCCAGCTCGTACAACAACTTCTACGAATTCGGCCTAGATAAGGGCGACCCGGTCGAGAACGCGCACACGCTGCGCACCCGGCCGTGGACGGTGACGATCGAGGGCGAGGTGAAAAAACCGGTCACGCTCGACATCGACCGCATCCTCAAGCTGGCGCCGCTGGAAGAGCGCGTCTACCGCCTGCGCTGCGTCGAGGGCTGGTCGATGGTGATTCCCTGGGTCGGCTATTCGCTGTCGAACCTGCTCAAGCAGGTCGAGCCGACTGCCAATGCCAAGTACGTCGAATTCACCACCCTGGCCGACCGCAAGCAGATGCCGGGCCTGCGCAGCGGCGTGCTCGACTGGCCCTATGTGGAAGGCCTGCGCATGGACGAGGCCATGCACCCGCTCACGCTGCTCACGGTGGGCATGTACGGCCAGGTGCTGCCGAACCAGAACGGCGCGCCGGTGCGCCTGATCGTGCCCTGGAAGTACGGCTTCAAGTCGGCCAAGTCGATCGTCCGGATCCGCCTGGTGAGCCGCCAGCCGCGCACCGCCTGGAACGACTCGGCGCCGAGCGAATACGGTTTTTATTCGAACGTGAACCCGAACGTGGACCACCCGCGCTGGTCGCAGGCAACCGAGCGCCGCATCGGCGAGGATGGCTTCTTCCAGCGTAAGCGCAAGACCCTGATGTTCAACGGTTACGACCAGGTCGCCTCGCTGTACAGCGGCATGGACCTGAAGAAGTTCTACTGAAGATGGCCTTCAACCCGTCCAACAAGCAGGTCGGCACGATCAAGGCGGTGGTGTTCGTGCTGGCGCTGCTGCCTTTCCTGCGCATGGCCTGGCTGGTATTCCAGGGCGTGCCGGTCGAGCCGCTCGAATTCCTCACGCGCGGCACCGGCGACTGGACCCTGTACTTCCTGTGCATCACGCTGGCGGTGACGCCGCTGCGCCGCCTCACCGGCTGGAACTGGATAGTGCGGCTGCGGCGCATGCTGGGGCTGTTCGCCTTCTTCTACGCGCTGCTGCACTTCACCTGCTTCTTCTGGTTCGATCACTTCTTTGACGTCGCCGGGATGCTCAAGGACGTGGTGAAACGGCCCTTCATCACGGTGGGCTTCATCGCGTTTGTCCTGCTGATTCCGCTGGCGGCGACCAGCACCAATGCGATGATCAGGCGGCTGGGCGGCAAGCGCTGGCAGTGGCTGCACCGCCTGATCTACGTGGTGGCGCCGCTGGGTATCCTGCATTTCTGGTGGATGAAGGCGGGGAAGAACGACTTCCAGGAGCCGATCATTTTTGGGCTGATCGTGGCGGCGCTGCTGGGATTGCGCATGTACTGGAGCGCGGCGAAGAAGACACAGAAAGCCGCGGTGTCGTAGGGTGGGCGGGTCTCCCGCCCACGCGGTCAACCAGCAGCAAGATCAGCGCGCGCGGCTTTTCAATCGCTAACTATCACCGCGTGGGCAGGAAACCTGCCCACCCTACAGATTATTTCAGCATCGATTCCAGCGCAAACAGATCGGCCGGATTCTCGCGCTGGCGGATCACGTGGACCTGGTCGCCGTCGACGATCACCTCGGCCGCGCGGCCGCGGGTGTTGTAGTTCGAGGCCATGGTCATGCCGTAGGCGCCGGCGGTCATGATCGCCAGCAGGTCGCCCGGCTCGACGGCGAGATCGCGCTCGCGCGCCAGCCAGTCGCCCGATTCACACACCGGACCCACCACGTCATAGCTCAGCTTGGCGCCTTCGCGCGGGCTGACCGGCTGCACGCCCATCCAGGCCTGGTACAGGGTCGGACGCATCAGGTCGTTCATGGCCGCGTCGACGATGGCGAAGTTCTTTTCCACGCCCGGCTTGAGGTACTCGATCTTGGTCAGCAGCACGCCGGTATCGGCCACGATCGAGCGGCCCGGTTCGAAGATCACCTTGACCGGCTTGCCCTCGTATTTCTCGGCGCGCCAGGCGTCGATGCGGGCGAACAGGCGGCCCAGGTAGTCGCCCACCGGCACCGGCGGCTTGTCGCCCTCGGCGCCGTAGTTCACGCCCAGGCCGCCACCGATGTCGAGGTGGTGCAGCACGATGCCTTCGCCGGCCAGGGTGTCGATCAGCTCGATCAGCTTGTCCAGCGCTTCCAGCAGCGGCGCGTCGTCCAGCAGCTGCGAGCCGATGTGGCAGTCGATGCCGACCACGTCCAGGTTCGGCAGCGAGGCCGCGGTGCGGTAGGTGTCCAGGGCATCGTCGAACGCCACGCCGAACTTGTTGGCCTTCAGGCCGGTGGCGATGTAGGGGTGGGTCTTGGCGTCCACGTTCGGGTTCACGCGCAGCGACACCGGCGCGCGCTTGCCCATGCTGCCGGCCACTTCGTTGAGGCGGTGCAGTTCCGGGATCGATTCGACGTTGAAGCACAGGATGCCTTTTTCCAGCGCCAGCTGCATTTCCTCGACGGTCTTGCCGACGCCCGAGAAGATGGTCTTGCCCGGGTCGCCGCCGGCGGCGATCACGCGCAGCAGCTCGCCGCCCGAGACGATGTCGAAGCCGGCGCCTTCGCGGTTCAGGAGGTCGAGGATGGCCAGGTTCGAGTTGGCCTTCATCGCGTAGCACACCAGTGCGTCGCGGCCGCGGCAGGCGTCGGAATAGGCGCGGAAGTTTTCCAGCAGCGCCGACTTCGAATAGACATAGGTCGGCGTGCCGAATTGTTCGGCGATGGCGGGCAGGGCAACGCTGTCGGCGTGCAGGACGCCGTTCTGGTACTGGAAGTGCGACATAGGTGTGCGAAATGAGAGCTTACTTGGTTGGGGCCGGGGTGGAGGCGTTATTCGATGGAACTGGCTGGACTGGCTGCGGATTGGCCTCGGCAACGGCGGCTGCGGAGGGCTTGGCCGGCGGGTTCGGCATGTAGAGCGGACCCGTCTGGCCGCAGCCGGCGAGAAGCACGGCCACCAGGCCGGCACCGGAAAGACGTGCGATGGTGGAGTTCACGATTAGAATGGGGGTTTGATTAGCGAACTTTGGAGTGTAGCATGACCGAATCCGAATTTTTGGCGCTGGCCGAAAGCACCCTTGACCGCATCGAGGCCTGCCTCGACAAGCTGAACGACGACGACGTGGTCGACGTCGAGTGCAAGCGCAGCGGCAACGTGCTGGAAGTCGAATTCCTGGACAACGCGTCGAAGATCATCATCAACAGCCAGGCGCCGCTGCAGGAAATGTGGGTGGCGGCGCGCTCGGGCGGCTACCACTACAAGCGCGTCGGCGACCAGTGGCGCAATACCCGCGACGATACCGAGCTGTTCGCCTCGCTGTCGCAGTACGTGACGGAGCAGGGCGGGGCGCCCGTTTCGATGGGCTGATTTCCCTTGCGGCAGACGTAAAAATGGCGACCCGCGGGTCGCCATTTTTTTTACCATTCGGTAAAAATCAGAACAGTTCGTTCCTGACCGCATCGCGCTGCTTCTGCTCGGCCGGCGCCGGCGGCGGGCCGACGTCCAGCGTCGCCACCCCGGTGCCCGGCGGCGTCTCGGCATAGTAGTACTCGCCATTGGCCAGGATCAGCCCCGGCGGCACGTCGCGCTCGACGTTTTCCTCGCCTTTCAGCGCCTTGCCCATGTAGTTGATCCAGATCGGCAGGGCCAGGCCGCCGCCGGTCTCGCGGTTGCCGAGGTTCTTCGGCTGGTCGTAGCCGATCCAGGCCACGCCCACCAGCTTCGGGTTGTAGCCGGCGAACCAGGCGTCGACCGAATCGTTGGTGGTGCCGGTCTTGCCCGCGAGGTCGGTGCGCTTGAGCGCCATGGCCTTGGTCGCGGTACCGTAGCGCACCACGTCCTTGAGCATGCTGTCGACCAGGAAGGCGTTGCGCGCGTCGATCACGCGGTTGGCCTCGACGCCGGCGCGCTCCGGACGCGCTTCGGACAGCACCTTGCCGTCGCTGTCGGTCACCTTCGAGATGATGTAGGGGCTGATGCGGTAGCCGCCGTTGGCGAACACGGCATAGGCGCCGGCCATCTGCAGCGGCGTGGTCGAGCCGGCGCCCAGGGCCAGCGTCAGGTAGGCCGGGTTGCGCTCGGCGTCGAAGCCGAAGCGGGTCGCGAATTCCTGGCCGTAGCGCGCGCCGATCTTGTTCAGGATGCGGATCGAGACCATGTTCTTCGACTGCGTCAGGCCGCGCCGCATGGTGATCGGGCCTTCGTACCGGTTGTCGTAGTTCTTCGGCACCCAGGCCTGGCCGCCGGTCTGGCCGGCATCGAAACTGATCGGGGCGTCGTTGACGATGGTCGCCGGCGACAGGCCGCGCTCGAGCGAAGCCGAATAGATGAAGGGCTTGAACGAGGAGCCCGGCTGACGCCAGGCCTGCGTCACGTGGTTGAACTTGTTGCGGTTGAAGTCGAAGCCGCCGACCAGCGCGCGGATCGCGCCGTCCTCGGTGCTGGTCGCAACGAAGGCCGATTCCACTTCCGGCATCTGGGTGATGACCCATTTCGACTCGTCGTCCTGCATCACGCGGATCACCGCGCCGCGGCGCAGGCGGCGGTTCGGCGCCGCCTTCTCCGACAGCCAGGCCTTGGCGAAGGACAGGCCCGGGCCGGTCATCTTGATCGTCTCGCCCGAGGCGATGGTGGCGGTCACCTCGGTTGGCGAGGCCTTCAGCACGATGGCGGCGACGATGTTGTCGCTGTCCGGATGCTCGGCCAGCTCGGCCTCGATGGCTTCCTCGGCCTCGCCCTTGCTGCTGGGGATGTCGATATACGATTCCGGGCCGCGATAGGGGTGGCGGCGCTCGTACTCCATCACGCCGCGGCGCACCGCCAGGTAGGCCGCGTCCTGGTCGGCCTTGGTGATGGTGGTGAACACGTTCAGGCCGCGGGTGTAGGTGTCTTCCTTGAACTGCTCGTAGACCAGCTGGCGCGCCATCTCGGCCACGTACTCGGCGTGCACGCCGAAGGCGGTGCTGTCGGTCTTGATCGTGAGCCGCTCGTTCTTGGCCTGCGCGTACTGGGCTTCGGTGATGTAGCCGAGATCGCGCATGCGCTGCAGGATGTACTGCTGGCGGGTCTTGGCGCGGGTCGGGTTGACCACCGGGTTATACGCAGATGGCGCCTTCGGCAGGCCGGCCAGCATCGCGGCTTCGGCCACGCTGATGTCGCGCAGGTCCTTGCCGAAGTAGATCTGGGCCGCCGACTGGAAGCCGAAGGCGCGCTGGCCCAGGTAGATCTGGTTCATGTAGAGCTCGAGGATCTGGTCCTTGGAGAGGTTCTTCTCGATCTTCCAGGCCAGCATCGCCTCATAGGCCTTGCGCTTGAAGGTCTGCTCGGACGACAGGAAGAAGTTGCGCGCCACCTGCTGGGTGATGGTCGAGGCGCCCTGGCGCGTCGTCGTGGTGGCGTTGCGGAACGCCGCGCGCAGGATGCCCCAGTAGTCGATGCCGCTGTGCTCGTAGAAGCGGTCGTCCTCGATCGACAGCACCGCCTTCTTCATGACGTCCGGGATGTCCTTGAAACGCACCAGGGTGCGGCGCTCCTCGCCGAATTCGCCGATCAGGACGTTATCGGCGGTGAAGATCCGCAGCGGCATCTTGGGCCGGTAGTCGGTGATGGTGTCGAGCGCGGGCAGGTTCGGGTAGGCCATCGCAAGCGCGAACACGAGCACCAGCACGCCGATGGCGGCCAGGCCGGTGAGGGCCCCGAAGGCCATCAGGATCAGGCGCTTGGGACTGTACTTCGAGGCGCCCGATTTGGGCGATTGTTTCTCTTTCATGCTGGTTTTTACTCCCTTGAACCGTCCCATTATAAGTCAGGGCTTTCAGAGCCGACACACGGACTGCTGAGCTACGCGCCTAACAACGCCCTCATGACTGCGTTGCACCGTCTTGCCGTACTGAAGTACTGTCGTCGACGGCGCGCCTTGCCCTGAGGGCGTTGTTAGACGCGCTGGGTTTTAAGCCAAAGCAAGCGGAACAATGGCAAGCCGGAAACGGTCGTGGCAGGGGTGATAACACTCTGCGCTAGAGTGTGGCGCGCACGCGCCGGATTGATGTGTTCCCTCATAGAAATATCTTGTCTGGGTGCATCCTTTTAAGTACGATCTAACGCGGTGCCTCATAAATATGCACCAACTCATTGAGTCAACAGGACATACCCCCCAGCGGGCGTTCAATACAAGTCCTGCGTCACGCAGGAAGGGCAGTCGAGGAGTACGCTCGTGATCAATCTAGGTTCCTTGTTCGGGAAATCGATTCCGCCGCTGGCCGGGCTCGATATCAGCACGTCGGGCGTCCGCCTGGTCGAGCTGGAAGACGCCGGCAAGGGTGAACTGCGCCTGGCGCGCTATGCCGCCGAACCGTTGCCGCGTGGCGCGGTCGTGGACGGCAACATCGACAATATCGACCAGGTGGCCGAGGCGGTACGCCGCGTCTGGAAGAAAAGCGGCACCCGGGCCAGGAATGTCGCGTTGGGCATGCCGCCGGCTGCGGTCATCACCAAGAAGATCATCCTGCCGGCCGGCATGTCGGAAGACCAGCTGGAAGTGCAGGTGGAGTCGGAGGCCAGCCAGTACATTCCCTTTGCGCTGGACGAGGTGAGCCTCGACTTCGACGTGATCGGCCAGGCGCCGAACTCGCACGAAGACATGGAAGTCATGCTGGCTGCCGCACGCCGCGAAAAGGTCGAAGACCGCGTCGCGATCGCCGAAGCAGCAGGCCTGCTTGCCACCGTGATGGACATCGAGTCCTACGCCGCGCGCGCCGCGCTTGACCGTGTCGCCGGCGCCAAGCCGGGGCAGATCGTCGCCCTGTTCCAGATCGGCTCCCAGGCCACCCATGTGTCGGTGCTGCAGGACGGCGACACCATCTACGAGCGCGAGCAGCCCTTCGGCGGCCACCAGCTCACCCAGGATGTCGTGCGCGCCTACGGTTTGTCGTACGAGGAAGCGGAAACCCGCAAGCGCGCGGGCGACCTGCCCGAGAACTACCGCGCCGACCTGCTCGCGCCTTTCCTGGAAAGCGCCGCGCTGGAAGTCACGCGCGCGATCCAGTTCTTCTTCACGTCCACGCCCTATACCCGGATCGACCAGCTCTACCTGGCCGGCGGCTGCGCCGCGCTGCCCGGCCTGCTCGAACTGATCGGCAGCCGCACCCGCATCCCGAGCAGCATCGTAGCGCCTTTCGAAGGCATGTCTTACGGTCCGCTGGTGCGCGAACAGCAACTGCGCCAGGAAGGCGCGGCCTACCTGGTCGCCTGCGGCCTGGCCCTGCGGAGGTTCGGCTGATGATCCGCATTAACCTGTTACCCCACCGCGAGGCCAGGCGCAAGCAGAAGCAGGCGGCGTTCGTGGCGATGCTGGCGGCGGGCGGCGTCGCCGGCGCCGCCGTGGTGCTGCTGGTCGGCGCCTGGAACGCCAGCCGCATCTCGGTCCAGAACGAACGCAACCTGGTGCTCAAGCAGGCCAGCGCGGAGCTGGACAAGAAGATCGGCCAGATCAAGACCCTGAAGGAAGAAATCGAAGCCCTGAAGGCGCGCCAGCAGGCGGTCGAGGACCTGCAGAGCGACCGCAACCAGCCGGTCTACGTGCTCGACGAACTGGTTCGCCGTACGCCGGAAGGCGTCTACCTGAAGTCCTTCCGCCAGGTTGGCCAGAAGGTGACGCTGAACGGCTACGCCCAGTCGCAGGAACGGGTCGCCGAACTGCTGCGCAACGTGTCCGGCGCCTCGCCCTGGCTGGAGCGTCCGAACCTGACCGAAGTGAAAGTCGCTGCGCTGGACAAGAGCAAGACGGGCCGCAAGGTCGTCGAGTTCCAGATGGACGTCGAAATCAAGCGCCTGCGCGAACAGGATGCGGACGCGAAGCCGGCGGCCGGCGCCACACAACAGCTTGCGAAGGCGGCGGGCACACCATGAACATCGACCTCAAGAATCTCGGCGCCGAGCTCGCCGCGCAGTTCCAGGACCTGCAGGGCCGCCAGCCCGGGCAATGGCCGCTGGCCCCGCGCCTGCTGTGCGCGGCCGGTGTGATGGCGGCCGTCATTGGCCTCGGCTATTTCTTCTACTGGAGCGACCAGTTCCAGGAGCAGGAAAGGCTCGCCGCCCAGGAAGCCAGCCTGCGCGACGAATACAAGATCAAGATGGCCCAGGCCATCAACCTCGAAGCCCTGCAGGCCCAGAAGGCCCAGGTCGACCAGTACGTGGTCCGCCTCGAGAAGCAGCTGCCGAGCAAGTCGGAAATGGCGGACCTGCTGTCCGACATCAACCAGGCCGGTGTCGGCCGCGGCTTGCAGTTCGAGCTGTTCAAGCCGGGCCAGGAAGTGATCCGCGACTACTACGCCGAACTGCCGATCGACATCAAGGTGAGCGGCAAGTACAACGACGTCGGCGCCTTCGCCGCCGACATGGCCCACCTGCCGCGCATCGTCACGCTCAACAACATGATCCTGACGACGCGCGACGGCGCTCTGCAGCTGGAAGCGGTGGCCAAGACCTTCCGCTACCTCGACGCCGACGAGATCGGCGCGCAGAAGAAGGCGCGCAAGAACAAGAAGGTCAAGGAAGGAGCGGCGAAATGACGCGCAAGCTGATGCAGATCGTCTGCGCGTTCGGCACGGCGGCCCTGCTTGCAGGCTGCGGCGACGGCGACGTGCAGGAAGTGCGCGACTGGATGAAGCAGGTCGAGCGCGAGACCCTCCCCAAGGTGAAACCGCTGCCGGAACCGAAGGAATTCGTCCCCTACGCCTACGACCCGGGCGAAGCGGTCGAGCCCTTCAGCGAGGCCAAGCTGCTGGGTGAGATAGCGCGGATGGCGGCGACCAGCACCAATCCGCTGCAGCCGGACGAAACCCGGCCGCGCGAGGTGCTCGAGCATTACCCGCTCGACGTCATGCGCATGGTCGGCACCCTGCAGAAGGGCGGCGCCAGCTACGCGCTGGTGCAGATCGACGCGCAGATCTATCGGGTCAAGGCGGGCGAGCGCATCGGACAGAATCACGGGTTGGTCACGCGCATCAGCGAAGGCGCGATCGACATCAGGGAAACAGTGCAGGACGCCACCGGCGACTGGGTCGAGCGCAAGGCGACGATCGAGCTGGCGGAAAGCAAGGAGACCGGGAAATGAGCCCAGGCATGAACACGCAAACCATTCGCACCTTCCGCATCACCGTGCCGGCCTGGCTGGCGCGCTGCGGCGCTGCTGTCCTGTTGACGCTTGCCGCGGGCGCCGCCGCGGCCCAAGGCAACGCCATCGAATCGATCACGGCCAACCAGCAGGGCGCCAACGTGGTCCTGAACATCGCCATGCGCGAAGCTCCGGCCAAGGCGCCGATCGGTTTCTCGATCACCAATCCAGCGCGCATCGCGCTGGACTTCGGCGCCACCAGCAACGCAACCGGCAAGACGTCGCAGGACATCAACCTCGGCGACGTGCGCAGCCTGAACGTGGTGCAGGCCGGCGCGCGCACCCGCCTGGTGCTGAACATGGCGCGTGCGCTGAACTATGCCACCGCCGTCGACGGCAAGTCGGTGATCGTCACCGTCGAAGGCTCGGGCGGCGTGGCCCAGGCCTTGAATGCGTCGGGCATGCCGGTCGCGTCGAGCGCGCCCGCCGCCGCTGGCGCAAAGCAACTGCTGCGCGACCTCGACTTCCGCCGCGGCAGCAACGGCGAAGGCCGTGTCGTGGTCGACCTGCCGAACGGCCAGGTCGGCGTCGACGTGCGCCAGGCCGGCAACCAGGTGATCGTCGACTTCCTGCGCACCGGCCTGCCGGAGACGCTGCGCCGCCGCCTCGACGTGACCGACTTCGGCACGCCGGTCTCGCGCATCAGCACCGTGGCCCAGGGCGAGAACGTGCGCATGACCATCGACGCCCAAGGAGCATGGGAACAGTCGGTATACCAGAGCGACACCCAGCTGATCGTCGACGTGCGTCCGGTCAAGGAAGACCCGAACCGTCCGGGCGGCAACGCTAGCGGCTACCGCGGCGAGAAGCTGTCCTTCAACTTCCAGAACGTCGAAGTGCGCGCCGCGCTGCAGGCGATCGCCGACATCTCGGGCCTGAACATCATCACCAGCGATTCCGTCACCGGCAACCTGACCCTGCGCCTGCGCGACGTGCCTTGGGACCATGCACTCGACGTGGTCCTGCAGGCCAAGGGCCTGGACATGCGCAAGAACGGCAACGTGCTGTGGATCGCGCCGCGCGAGGAACTGCTGACCAAGGAAAAGCTCGAGCTCGAGCAGCGCGCCCAGATCGCCGACCTCGAGCCGCTGCGCTCCGAGATCTTCCAGCTGAACTACCAGAAGGTCGAGGCCTTCCGCACCGTGTTCGGCCTGGATCCGGACGGCGGCGCTTCCGCCGACACCAGCAACCGGAACCGCGTGCTGTCCAAGCGCGGCAGCGCCATCATCGACCCGCGCACCAACCAGCTGTTCGTGACCGATATCGCCTCCAAGATCGAGGACATCCGCAAGCTGATCCAGAAGACCGACGTCGCCTCCAAGCAGGTGCTGATCGAGGCGCGCCTGGTGGAAGCGAACGACGGCTTCTCGCGCAACCTCGGCGCCAAGCTGGGTTTCAACGACATGCGCGCCCTGCGCGGTGGCAACCAGGGTTATGGAATTGGCGGCAATAACCGGATCGCTATCGGCGGCAACCTGACCGGCGTCGGCCAGGACACCCTGCAGACGCCGGACAAGGGCGACGCTTATACCAACACCACGATGGTGAACCTGCCGGCGGCGGGGATCAACGGCATCAATCCGTCGAGCATCGCCTTTTCGCTGTTCTCGTCGGCCGACAACCGCTTCCTGAACCTGGAGCTGTCGGCGCTGGAAGCAGACGGCAAGGGCAAGATCATCTCGAGCCCGCGCGTGGTCACCGAAGACAAGCAGGTCGCCGTGATCGAGCAGGGCGTCGAGCTGCCGTTCCAGGTCGCCACCAGCAGCGGCGCGACCTCGATCACCTTCAAGAAGGCCAACCTGCGCCTGGAAGTGACGCCGCAGATCACCCCGGACGGCAACGTCGTGCTCGACGTCGACGTCAACAAGGACTCGAAGGGCGAGGAAACCCGCGCCGGCCCGGCGATCAATACGCAGCACGTGAAGACCAAGGTCATGGTCGAGAACGGCGGCACGGTGGTGCTGGGCGGTATCTACCAGCAGACCGAACGCAACAACGAAAGCAAGGTTCCGCTGCTGGGCGACGTGCCGGTGCTCGGCTATCTGTTCAAGACGACCGGCCGCGAAAGCACCAAGACCGAACTGCTGGTGTTCATCACGCCGAAGATCGTGACCGACGCGGCGGCGGGACGCTGAAGCGCACATCCCCATCCATAATCAAAACAACGAGCGTCACATGAAAGAGAAAAACAACTATGTACGCGCCAGCCTGGCGCTGCTGCTGGCGGCAGCGCTGTCGGCCTGCGGCGGCGGCGGCGGCAACCCTGGCACGACGGGCGGCAGCGGCTCGGGTGGTACGGGCGGCAGCCCGACCACCCCGGCGGTACCGGCCACGCCAACGGTGGCTGTCAGCTTCGTCAACGCGGGCGGCCAGGCCAGCAATTCGCTGAGCGGCGCCACGCCGCTGACGGTACGCGCGCTGGTGCGCGACCAGGCCGGGCAGCCGGTGGCGAATGCGCTGGTCTCGTTTGCCACCGATCCCCAGCTGGCGGTGTTTTCGCCGACGGCCGGCACCAGCCTGACCGACGCCGCCGGCCTTGCCACCGTGACGCTGCGCGCCGCCAGCCTGTCGGCCAACGGCGCGGGCAAGGTAA
Organism: Massilia sp. UBA6681; assembly: GCF_002454935.1. Taxonomy (NCBI): domain Bacteria; kingdom Pseudomonadati; phylum Pseudomonadota; class Betaproteobacteria; order Burkholderiales; family Oxalobacteraceae; genus Massilia; species Massilia sp. UBA6681. The sequence goes on along the minus strand of NZ_DKJX01000031.1, from coordinate 36,948 downwards.
CGGCGACGACCGTCGTTGGCGGCTCCACGGTGACCAGCGAAAGCAATTATTCGGTCGGCGCCACCGCGCTCACGCTCAGCGACCTGAGCCTGACGAAGACGAGCATCGTGGCTTACGACTCGACCGAGGTGTCGGTGAATGTGCTGGCCAACGGCGCGCTGTACACGGCCCAATCGGTCAATGTGCGCTTCAGCTCGGCCTGTGCCATCGCTGGCAAGGCCACCCTGGCGGCGAGCGCCCCGACCAACAATGGCTTGGCCAAGGTCGTCTACCGCGACCTGGGCTGTGGCAACGACGACACCATCACCGCATCGGCCGATGGCGTCACCGGCTCCAAGAGCGTCACGCTAAAGATCGCAGCGCCGCAGGCGGCATCGGTGCAGTTCGTGTCGGCCTCGCCGGTGGAAAAATCGATCGTGATTCGCGGCCAGGGTGGCATCAACCGCACCGAGACCGCGACCCTGCGCTACCGCGTATTCGATATCTTCGACCGTCCGCTGGTGGGCCAGCGCGTCGTGTTCTCGGTGCTTCCGGCGAATGCGGTCGAGCTCAACAAGAAAGAGGACACCACTGACCAGAACGGCGAAATCATCACGACCGTCAATTCGCTCAGCACCCCGACCACCTTCCGCGTCCAGGCTACCCTGCCGAATACGGCCAGCGGCAGCCGTCCGGACATCTCCACCCTGTCCGACTCCATCGTCGTGACCACCGGCCTGCCGGTGCAGCGTGCGATGTCGCTGAGCACCACCGTGACCAACGTCGAAGGCTGGCGCATCGACAGCGGCACGACCACGCCGGCCAGCGTGGTCAGCATCCTGCTGGCCGACCAGTCGGGCAACCCGGTCGCGGACGGCACGCCGATCGTGTTCCAGACCAATCTCGGCGCAATCGGCTCCTCGGACAAGGGCGGCTGCACCACCGTCAACGGCGGTTGCTCGGTGAATTTCCGCACCCAGAACCCACGCGTCGCATTGCCGAACACCCCGGCCACCCCATGCAACACGGGCGCCGGCGCCACTCCCGACAGCGCCCGCCCGGGCCTGGCGACGATCTGCGCCAGCACCACTGACGGTGTCAACACGCAGTTCGCCAAGACTGCGATCTTCTTTAGCGGCAGCTACGCCGACAACGTCTTCATGAACGGCGCGACGACGCCGCTGCCGAACCGGACGGTGGAAATTGGCCCGGTCCCGTCGGCCGATCCGCTGGTCTTCACGCTGCAGCTGAACGACCTGAACCTGAATCCGCTGCCGGCCAGCTCGACGGTCCAGGTGACCGGCCTGGCCAATGCCACCGTGGTCGGCGTGGTCCCGGCAACCGTGCCGAACATCCAGCCGCACGATATGAGCGGCAAGGATGACCACACCGGCAATAACGTCATGGGGCCGCAGGGCTCGACCCACCGCTTTACCATCCGCAGCACCGCGCCCGAACCTTGCGTCGCCAGCAGCGTCGGGACTTTCGACGTCACCGTCACCACGCCGACAGGCGCGACCACCTCGATTCCGTTCAGGGTCGCGTTCAGCTGTCCGTGATTGTTTGAAGGTTCCGGTTTGACGCAAAATGAGGCGGCCAGTCTATACTGGCCGTCTTTTTTCATTTCTGCGGACCTGGCAGTGCCTCATCCCAAGAACAACAACATCTTCCTGGTCGGTCTGATGGGGGCGGGAAAGACCACCATCGGCCGCCAGCTGGCGCGCAAGCTCGGCATGCGCTTCGTCGATTCCGACCACGAGATCGAAGCGCGCACCGGGGCATCGATTCCCTGGATCTTCGAGATCGAGGGCGAGGCCAGCTTTCGGCGGCGCGAAGCGGACATGATCCGCGAGCTGAGCGCGCAGGACGGCCTGGTGCTGGCCACCGGCGGCGGCGCGGTGCTGAATCCCGCCAGCCGCGCGCTGCTGGCCGAGCGCGGCACCGTGGTCTACCTGCGCGCCTCGATCGGCAGCATCCTGCAGCGCACCGCGCACGACAAGAACCGCCCGCTGCTGCAGACCGCCGACCCGCGCGCCAAACTCGAGGAACTGCTGGCCCAGCGCGACCCGCTGTACCGCGAGATCGCGGACCTCGTCATCGATACCGGCCGACCTAACGTACAATCGATGGTACAGATCATTTTGGACCAGCTCGTCGCGCAGGATGCCGCTTATGCGTCCGCCCGCGCGCGCCGGCTGGCAAGCGACCCGATGAACGCAATGAACCAAGCGGCACCCACCATCCTCAACGTCGAACTGGGCGAGCGCAGCTACCCGATCACGATCGGCCCCCGCCTGCTGGACGACGGCGCGCTGCTGGCGCGCCACATCGACGGCGGCAAGGCCGCCATTGTCACCAACACCACCGTCGCGCCGCTGTACCTGGCGCGCGTCGCCGGCGCCCTGCGCGCCGCCGGCCGCGAAGTGGTCGAGATCATCCTGCCGGACGGCGAGGAGCACAAGAACTGGCAGTCGCTGAACCTGGTGTTCGACGCGCTGCTCCAGCACAAGTGCGACCGCAAGACCACCGTCGTGGCGCTGGGCGGCGGCGTGATCGGCGACCTGGCCGGCTTCGCAGCAAGCAGCTACATGCGCGGCGTGCCCTTCGTGCAGGTGCCGACCACGCTGCTGTCGCAGGTCGATTCCTCGGTGGGCGGCAAGACCGGCATCAACCACCCGCTCGGCAAGAACATGATCGGCGCGTTCTACCAGCCGCGCGCCGTGATCGCCGACACCGCCACCCTCGACACCCTGCCGCCGCGTGAACTGGCGGCCGGCCTGGCCGAGGTGATCAAGCATGGCGCCATCCTCGATGCCGCCTACTTCGAGTGGATCGAGGCCAACATCGCCAAGCTGGTGGCGCGCGAGCCCGAGGCGATGGCCTACGCCATCGCGCGCTCCTGCGAGATCAAGGCGGAAGTCGTGCGCAAGGACGAACGCGAAGGCGGCCTGCGCGCGGTGCTGAACTTCGGCCACACCTTTGGCCACGCGATCGAGGCCGGCCTGGGCTTCGGCACCTGGCTGCATGGCGAAGCCGTCGGCTGTGGCATGGTGATGGCGGCCGACCTGTCGGCGCGCCTCGGCCTGATCGACGCGGCGACCGTGGAGCGCGTGCGCAAGCTGGTGCAGGCGGCCGGCCTGCCGACCGTGGCGCCCGACCTCGGCCTTGATCGCTGGATCGAGCTGATGGCGGTGGACAAGAAGAACGAGGGCGGGGAGATCAAGTTCATCCTGCTCAAGCCCCTGGGCAGCCCGTCGATCACGACGGCGCCGCCGGAGGTCCTGCGGGCGACCCTGGACGCCTGCGTAGCCAAGGACGCAGTGGAGAAATGATCACCATGGACTTCGACGCACGCCTTGCCCCTTATGCAGCCCATTCGTCGAAGTCGCGCGGCCGGACCCACATCGAGCCGCCGGCAGGGTCGCGCAGCGAATTCCAGCGCGACCGCGACCGCATCATCCACTCGACCGCCTTCCGCCGGCTCGAGTACAAGACCCAGGTCTTCCTGAACCACGAGGGCGACCTGTTCCGCACCCGGCTCACGCACTCGATCGAGGTGGCCCAGATCGGCCGCACGCTGGCGCGCAGCCTGGGGCTGAACGAAGACCTGGTCGAAGCCACCGCGCTGGCGCACGACCTCGGGCACACGCCTTTCGGCCACGTCGGCCAGGACGTGCTCAACGAGTGCATGAAGGACTACGGCGGCTTCGAGCACAACCTGCAGAGCCTGCGCGTGGTCGACGAGCTGGAAGAGCACTACGGCGCCTTCGACGGCCTCAACCTCACCTTCGAAACCCGCGAGGGCATCCTCAAGCACTGCTCGCTGGCGAATGCCCGCCAGTTGGGCGAGCTCGGGCGCCGTTTCATGGAGCGCAGCCAGCCCAGCCTGGAAGCGCAGCTGACCAACCTGGCCGACGAGATCGCCTACAACAACCACGACATCGACGACGGCCTGCGTTCCGGCCTGCTCACGATGGCGCAGATGGAAGAAGTGGAGCTGTTCGCGCGCCACCGTCATACCGTGGAGACCCAGTATCCGGGCCTGCCGGGACGGCGCGCGCTGTACGAGACGATCCGCCTGATGATCACGGCGATGACGGCCGACCTGGTCGAGACCTCAAGGGCCTTGCTGGAGGAAGCGGCGCCGAAGGACATCGACGACGTGCGCGCCTCGCCGCCCCTGATTCGCTTCTCGCCGCAGATGCGCGCGGAGACCACGGCGCTGAAACGCTTCCTGTACGCGAATCTGTACCGGCACTTCCAGGTGAACCGCATGCGCGTGAAGGCCAGCCGCATCGTGCGCGAGCTGTTCGAGGCCTTCCTGCTTGACCCGGTGCTGCTGCCGAACGATTATCAGGTGGAAGGGGATCCGATGCGGCAGGCGAGGAAGATTGCGGATTACATTGCGGGGATGACGGACCGGTATGCGATCAGGGAGCATCGCAGGATTTTCTCGCTGGATCACTTCTGACGCTACTCGCCAGCCGCTAGCTTCCACACGTCATTCCGGCGAAGGCCGGAATCCAAGTTCGTTGCGTCATGTTGACAAGGTGCACGCAAGCATTAGCGGTCTTCCGGAAAAATTGGATCCCGGCCTTCGCCGGGATGACGGTCTCACTGCTAACAATGGAATGAATGCAGTGGGAGCTGGCGATCAACCAAACAACCCCGGCGTCCCCAACTCCTGCAGCAGCTTCTTCACCGGCGCCGGCAGCGGCGCCTCTCCAATCGCATGCAGGTCCCACCACAGGTGCCTGCCGGTTGCACTCCCACGTGCATCCAGCGTCACCTGCCACGGCGCGATATGCAGCTTGTAGTGCGTGAACACATGCACCAGCGGCCTGAGCGCCTGCACCTCGTCCACCGTCCCGAACTGCGCCGCGGCGGCGGCCACCTCCGGCGACGACACGGCATCCACATCCACCCCCAGGTGCCCGTCGACCTCCGGCAGCGACATCAGCCCGCCCCAGATCCCGGTGCCCGGACGCTGCTCCAGCAGCACCTGCCCGCGGTCGATCAGCACCAGCAGTGCGGCGCGCTTTTCCGGCGTGGCCTTCTTCGGCTTGCGTACCGGGAGTTCCGCCGTGCGTCCGGTCGCGTAGGCGACGCATCTCGCCTGCAACGGGCAGCGCGGACAATCCGGGCGGCTGCGGGTGCACAGCGTCGCGCCCAGGTCCATCAGGCCCTGCGTGTACGACTCGATCCCTTCCGCCGGCAGCAGCGCATCGGCACGCCGCCACAGCGCATCCTCGACCCGCTTCTCGCCCGGGTACTGGTCGATGCCGAACACCCGCGCGAACACGCGCTTGACGTTGCCGTCCAGGATCGCGGCGCGCGCGCCGCTGGAGAAGGCGGCGATCGCCGCGGCGGTCGAGCGGCCGATGCCGGGCAGCTCGGCCAGCAGCGCCGGGTCGCTCGGGAACACGCCGCCGTAGTCCTGCACCACGCGCTTGGCGCAGGCGTGCAGGTTGCGCGCGCGGGTGTAGTAACCCAGGCCGCTCCAGTGCGCCATCACGTCCTCGCTCGGCGCTTCGGCCAGCGCCTGCACGGTCGGGAAGCGCTCCAGGAAGCGCGCGTAGTAGCCGAGCACCGCCGCCACCTGGGTCTGCTGCAGCATGATCTCGGACAGCCAGATGCGGTAGGCGTCGGTGGTGTTCTGCCAGGGCAGGGTGTGGCGGCCGTGGCTGCGCTGCCAGTCGATCACCGCCTGCGAAAAGGTCGGGTCGGCCAGCTGGTCGAATTCGGTGAGGCGTTTCATGCTGCTTGTTTCTCCAATACTGCGGCGAGCTGCTCCGCCATGCCCGCCAGCTGCGTGCGGGTGCCGTCCCAGGCCTGCTGGCTGCTCTCGAAGGCGGCGATCTTCTGTTCCAGGCTGTCGGTGGCGTCGTGGATGCGCTGGATCGAGGCCTGGCGGTGGCGCAGCTGGTCGCGGTGCTGGCGGATCGCCGTCTCGAGCGGGGCCATGATCACCTTCAGCCAGGCTTCGGCCTCTAGGTTGGCGGCGCGGAAGATGTGGCGCACGCGCGAGGCGATCGAGTCGAAGAAGCGCTCGAGCAGGGTGGCGCGGCTGGTCATGAGCAGGGTGGCGGTGCCGAACTGCTTCAGGAACAGCGCTTCCACCTCATCGATTTCGCGCCGGTAGCGCTCCAGCGACAGCGACATCGGGCTGCTCAGGGACAGGCCATGCTCGCTTGAAAACTTGCGCACCATGCTGTCCATCATGGCGCCGATCTCGCCGACCTTGCCCGATGACGCCTCCAGGTTGGCGCGCATCGCCTCGAAATAGCTGCGCACCGGCGCCCGCATGCCGGTCGCGAAACGCGCCGCCTGCATGGCGGCGCGCACGGCGTCGGTGTGCTCCTGCACGGCGTCCATGCCCAGCGTCGAGTACAGCTCGGTGGACAGGCGCGCGAACACCGCGCGCGTGCCCTGCAGCTTGAACAGGCTGGCGTCGAATTCCTTCTTTTCCAGCTCGACACGGCGCATCATGTGGGCGATCACGCCCTGGTTCTTGCCGCGCAGGCTTTTCAGTTCCTGCAACTGCTCGACCAGGTCGCGCATGCGCGCCGCGCCCAGCGCCCGCTGGCCGGTGGCCAGCTGCTCGAGGTCTGCGCGCAGCTGGCCCGCGATGATGGCGCGACGTGCCGGGACCAGGTCGTGGAACAGCGCGGCTTCCAGCAGGCCCAGGCGGCTCTTTTCGAACAGGGCCATGTCGCCGTTGATCTTGCCGACCAGGGCCTTCTGCGCCGACACCGGGTACACGCGTGCGGCATCCAGCCCAAGCAGCTGGGCGGCATCGTGCTGCTGGCGTGCGATCTCGGCCTCGTTTTCCTGCGGCGAGCGCAGTTCGTCCCACATGGCGTCGATCTTGTTCAGCACCGCCAGGCGTCCCGGCCCGGCACCGATGTGGGTGCGCCAGACGTCGATGTCGCTCCTGGTCACGCCGGTGTCTGCGGCCAGCACGAACAGCACCGCATGCGCGTTCGGGATCAGCTTGAGGGTCAGCTCGGGCTCGGTGCCGATCGCGTTCAGGCCGGGCGTGTCGAGGATCACCAGGCCCTGTTTCAACAGCGGGTGAGGCAGGTTGATGATGGCGTGGCGCCATTGTGGGATCTCGACCGTGCCGTCGGCCCCCAGGCTGGAAGCCAGGTCGGGGTCTTCCGGATCCCACAGGCCGTATTCCTGCGCCTCGGAAGAGGGGACGCGGCGGGTCTGGCTCACCTGGCGGAAGGCTTCGGTCATGCGTTCGGGAGCATCGAGTTCGAGCGGCAGCACGGTCCAGGCAGCGGCGTCCTCACGGAAATCGCTGGTGGACAGGTGCTGGCGCCGGGTCTCGATCGGCAGCAGGCGAATGCAGGGTGGCAGCGCCGGGTCGTACAGCAGCTCGGTCGGGCACATGGTGGTGCGCCCGGCGCTGGACGGCAGGATGCGCTGGCCGTAGTCGGCGAAGAAGATCGCGTTGATCAGTTCGGTCTTCCCGCGCGAGAACTCGGCCACGAAGGCGACCGACAGGCGGTCGTCGCGCAGGCGCGCCAGGGCGCGCTCGAGCTGCTGCTCGCCGGCGCCGTCGATCAGCGCGGCCTGGCGCAGCGCGGCGCCGTAGCCTTCCAGCTGCTGTGCGACGGCGGCGCGCCAGGCGCCATACTGTTGAAAATCCTGCATCGTTGTGTAGTCGTTACGTTCAGCGCTGGCACTGCACGCAGTAGAAGGTCGAACGCTGGCCCTGCTTGATCTGGCGGACCGGCGACCCACAGTTGCGGCAGGGCACTCCAGCACGATCATAGACGAAATATGTCTGCTGGAAATATCCAGATTGCCCGTTTACCGCAATAAAGTCGCGCAGCGTGCTGCCGCCCTGCACGATGGCGGCCGCCAGGATGTCCTTGATGGCCTCGGCCAGCCGGTCGTAACGGGCGCGGCTGATGCGCGCGGCCGGCGTCTTCGGGTTGATCCCGGCGCGGAACAGGCTCTCGCAGGCGTAGATGTTGCCGACGCCGACCACGATGTCGCCCGCCAGCAGCACCTGCTTGATCGGCGCATTGCGCTTGCGCGTCTCGCGCCACAGGAGTTCGCCCGAAAAGCCCTCGCCCAGCGGCTCCACGCCGAGCCCGCGCAGCAGCAGGTGTTCTTCGAGCTCGCCCTCGTCCTTGCCGTGCCAGAGCACGGCGCCGAAGCGGCGCGGGTCGTGCAGGCGCAGCACCTGCCGTCCCTCTGGACCGTTCACCACCAGGTCGAAGTGGTCGTGCTTGCGCGGCTCGATCCCGGGCGGCAGGACGCGCAGGTGGCCGGACATGCCGAGGTGGACGATCAGGGTGCCGTGCTCGAATTCGATCAGCAGGTACTTGCCGCGGCGGCCGGTAGCAAGGATGCGGCGTCCGGCCAGCAGCTCGGACAAGCCGGGCGGGAAGGGCCAGCGCAGGCCTTCGCGGCGCAAGACCGCCCCTTCGACGACGCGGCCTTCGATATGGGGCGCGACACCGCGCCGGGTGACTTCTACTTCTGGCAGTTCAGGCATGGGGTAAGGGGAGTGGTGTAAATTCTTAGGCAGCCATTAAGTAAAACGCGCTGCAGTGCACGCGGGCGCATGCTTGAGCGTAGAATCAGAGACAACATCTCAGAATGGAATTGCCTTGAAAAACGCTTTCGTCATTGTAACCCTCTCCAGCATCCTGGCGGCATGCGCTGTCGCGCCCGGACAGCAAACCGCACAACAGGCCGCGCCCGGGGCTGCAAGCGCCACTTCGGACACGCCGCTGGCCGACGCCGAGGCGCAGTCCGGTGACGCCGACACCGCGCAGGCGGACGACGAGGAGGAGGCTGAGGCGAAAGCACGGGCCGAGGTGGAAGCGCGGCTGCCGAAGGTCGAGCTGACCAGCAGCATGCTGAACCAGTTACTTAAGGCCGAGTTTGCATTCCGCAAGGGCGACTGGCAGGGCCCGTATCTCACCATGCTGTCGCTGGCCCAGCAGACGCGCGATCCGCGCCTGGCGCGCCGCGCGGCCGAGATGGCGGTGACCGCGCGCCAGGCCGACGACACCCTGGCCGCCGTGCGCCTGTGGCGCGAGCTCGACCCGCAGTCGGACGAGGCAACCCAGTACTTCGTCGGCATGGTGGTCACCTCGGACAATATCGCCGACGTCGAACCGATCTTCGTGCAGCGCCTGAAGGAAGCGCCGGCGGACAAGCGCGGCGTGCTGCTGTTCCAGATCCAGCAACTGCTTGGCCGCGCCAAGGACAAGGACGCGGCCAATGCGATGCTCGAGCGCGTCATCGCTCCCTACAACGACACCTTCGAAGCGCACATCGTGCGCGCCCAGGCGGCCCTGGCGCGCGGCGACCGGGAAGCAGCCCAGCGCGCAGCCCAGGCCGCGCTTGCCGTCAAGCCGGATTCCGAAATCGCGGTGCTCATGATGGCCCAGGTCATCGGGGACGACGCGAAGATCGCCCCGATGCTGGAAGCCTTCCTGAAGACCCATCCGGAGGCGCGCGAGGTGCGCGCCGCGCACGCCCGGGTACTGGTCAACCAGAAGCAGTACCCGCAGGCGCGCGCCCAGTTCGAGACCCTGCTCAAGGGACGCCCGGACGATGCCGGCAACCTGTACGCGCTGGGCGTGCTGGCCACCCAGATGAACGACGCCAAGGCCGCCGAAGGCTATTTCACCCGCTTCGTCGAGGTGCTCGGCCGCAATCCGGACGACGAGCGCGACCCGACCCGGGCGCTCTTGATCCTGGCCCAGATCGCGGACGAGCGCGGCGATGTCCCGGGCGCGCTGGCCTGGCTCGACAAGGTGCCCGCGGGCACCGACCCCGAGCTGCTGCTCAGCGCCCAGCTGCGCCGCGCCCAATTGATGGCCAAGGGGGGCGACCTGGCGGGCGGGCGCAAGCTGCTGGCGGGCCTGAAGCCCATCGAGCCGGCGCAGCAGGCGCAGGTGGCGGTGGCCGAAGTGCAGCTGCTGCGCGATGCCGGCCGCCTGCTGGAAGCCTATACGCTGATGGAAGCCGCCGCCAAGCGCTTCCCGAAGAACCCGGACCTGCTGTACGACTTCGCCCTGCTGGCCGAAAAGGTCGGCCGCGTCGAGGTGATGGAAAAGCTGCTGCGCGAGGTGATGGCGCTGGCGCCGGACAACCACCACGCCTACAACGCCCTCGGCTATTCGCTGGCCGAGCGCAATCTCCGCCTGCAGGAAGCCTACACCCTGATCGCCAAGGCGCTCGAGATGGCGCCGGGCGACCCCTTCATCATGGACAGCATGGGCTGGGTCCAGTACCGCCTGGGCAAGCTGGACGAGGCCGAAAAATACCTGCGCGCTGCCTATGCGCTGCGGCGCGATCCGGAAATCGCCGTGCACCTGGGCGAGGTGCTGTTCCAGAAGGGGCAGCAGGTCGCCGCGCAGGAGTTGTGGCGCGAGGCGCGCGCCAAGGACCCGCAGAACGACACCCTGCGCAGCACGCTGGCGCGCTTGCGCCAGAGCTTGTGAAATAATCCACGCTTTCGATTCCGACCTCATTGCCGATGCCGCTAACGATATCAATGCGCCGACGCCTGTCCCTGCTCGCCCTCAGCGCTGCCTTCATCACCCTGGCCGGCTGCGCCACCACCAGCACCAATGTCGCCACCGTGGGCGCCTACCGCGACAGCATCGACCTGGACGGCCGCCTGTCGGTCAACTACCAGAAGAGCGGCAACCGCGAATCGATGACCGTCAATTTCGACTGGGCGCAGCACCCGGGCCGTGTGGATGTCACCATCGCCAACCCGCTGGGCCAGACGGTCGCGACCATCGAGGTCACGCCCCAGTCAGCCACGCTGACCCAGGCCGGCCGCGCGCCGGTAACGGAAGCCGACGTCGACACCCTGAGCCAGCGCACGCTGGGCTGGCCGCTGCCGGTGTCCGGCCTGCGCGACTGGCTGCAGGGCTATGCCGTGGATGCGCAAGGACAGCGCTTCAGCGCATCGCCGGCACGCAACGAGGTCGTCACGCAGGACGGCTGGCGCCTGCGCTTCGTCGAATGGCAGGATCCGAATGCCGCCCAGCCGGCGCCGCGCGTCATCCACGCCACCCGGGCTGCGGTGGGAGACATCCAGGACCTCGAGATTCGCATTGTCATCAATCAGGCAGGGCAGGGATAAGCATCGATGCGTTCGCTTCACCATTGCCCGGCTCCGGCCAAACTGAATCTGTTCCTGCACGTGACCGGCCGCCGCGCCGACGGCTACCACCTGCTGCAAAGCGTGTTCCAGCTGATCGACCACGGCGACACCCTGCATTTCGACCTGCGCGACGACGAACTCATCGTGCGCACCAACGAGGTGCCGGGCGTGCCGCAGGAGCAGGACCTGATCGTGCGCGCGCTGCGCCTGCTGCAGGCGGAGTATCAACGCCGCCACGGCCGCCTGCCGCCGGGCATCGATGTCGCCATCGAGAAGATCCTGCCGATGGGCGGCGGGCTGGGCGGAGGCTCGTCGGACGCGGCCACCGCGCTGATGGCGGCCAACCACCTGTGGCAGGCCGGCTTGAGCCAGCAGGAACTGATGGACCTGGGACTGCCGCTGGGCGCCGACATTCCGTTCTTCCTGTTCGGCGAGACCGCGTTTGTGGAAGGCGTGGGCGAAGCGCTGCAGGCCGTGCCGGGCCCGGACTGCTGGTACGTGGTGCTCGAGCCGGGCGTCGCGGTGCCGACCCCAGCAATTTTTTCCGCGCACGATTTGACGAGGGATACGAAGCCCGTTACAATAGCGGACTTTTCCAGCAGCCTCGCTGTTTCAGGCAAGCAGATTGGCTTCGGGAAAAATGATTTGCAGGACGTGGCTGAACGCCTGTTCCCGCCGGTAGCAGAGGCGGTGAGATGGTTGAGCGGCTACGGCGATGCCAGGATGACTGGCTCGGGGGCATGTGTGTTCTGTGCCTTCTCCGGCGAGCGCGAAGCGGACCAGGTTCTCGCACATGTGCCGGAGCGGTGGAAAGCCTGGAAAGCGCATTCGCTGGCGAGCCACCCGATGAAATCGCTCTTGCAAATCAACGAGTTGTAGAATAAAATTTTGCCTGTCGCGACGTTAGACGTTAAAATACGTAGAATGTAACGGCAAGCAGTTCAGTCGTGTAGGGGAATCGCCAAGTTGGTTAAGGCACCGGATTTTGATTCCGGCATTCCAAGGTTCGAATCCTTGTTCCCCTGCCAAAGTTTTCCTGGCTGTCGAGGCAAGCTCCTCCAGCGGGATAAACAGCGGTGCAGCGTTCGGCCTGCATCCATAAGCTAATCAGCCGGCTCGACCGGCTGATTGTTTTTCCAGATTCAACAACGCATTTCTTGGGACTCCCTCCATGGCTTACGAAAACCTGATGGTTTTTACCGGCAACGCTAATCCGGCACTAGCAGAGGGGGTCGCCAAGAATCTCGGCATTCCTCTCGGTAAAGCAGTCGTCTCGAAATTCTCGGACGGCGAAGTCATGGTCGAGATCAACGAGAACGTGCGCGGCAAGGATGTTTTCGTCCTGCAATCGACCTGCGCACCGACCAACGACAACCTGATGGAAATCATCCTGATGGTTGACGCGCTCAAGCGTGCATCGGCAGGCCGTATCACCGCCGCCATCCCTTACTTCGGCTACGCCCGCCAGGACCGCCGCCCGCGCTCGGCGCGCGTCGCAATCTCGGCCAAGGTCGTCGCCAACATGCTGGAAGAAGCCGGCGTCGAGCGCGTCCTGATCATGGACCTGCACGCCGACCAGATCCAGGGCTTCTTCGACATCCCGGTCGACAACATCTACGCATCGCCGATCCTGCTGGGTGACCTGCAGAAGCGCAACTACGACGACCTGCTGGTCGTGTCGCCGGACGTCGGCGGCGTGGTGCGCGCCCGTGCGCTGGCCAAGCGCCTCGGCTGCGACCTGGCGATCATCGACAAGCGCCGCCCGAAGGCGAACGTGTCGGAAGTCATGAACATCATCGGTGAAGTCGAAGGCCGCAACTGCGTGATCATGGACGACATGGTCGACACCGCCGGCACCCTGTGCAAGGCCGCCGAAGTGCTGAAAGAGCGCGGCGCCAAGAAAGTCGTCGCTTACTGCACCCACCCGGTGCTGTCGGGTCCGGCAATCGACCGCATCCAGAATTCCCCGCTCGACGAGCTGGTCGTCACCGACACCATCCCGCTGAGCCCGGCCGGCGCCGCCTGCACCAAGATCCGCCAGCTGACCAGCGCACCGCTGCTGGCCGAAACCTTCAAGCGCATCGTGAAGGGTGACTCGGTCATCTCGCTGTTCGCGGAATAAGCAACAGAACCTCGTATTTTACGGCGCGCCTGGCTGACATAGCCGGCGCGCCGTTGTAACATCTTGGGTTTACCGAATTCTTGAGCGTGCTGTACGGCGCTTGTTCAAGACTGCCCTGGTCGCGGGGCGGTCACCACTGGGTTACCGGGCCTGGAATTTTCCGGCATTCGGACCCGTTTATTTTGGAGTTTCACATGAAAGTAGTCGCATTCAACCGCACTCAGCAGGGGACCGGAGCGAGCCGCCGCCTGCGCAACGCTGGCCAGACCCCGGGCATCATCTACGGTGGCGCCGACGCCCCGCAACTGATCGCCCTGGATGGCAACGCGCTGTTCCACGCGCTCAAGAAAGAAGCTTTCCACGGTTCGGTCCTGGACCTCGAAATCGAAGGCAAGACCCAGCAAGTCCTGCTGCGCGACTTCCAGATGCACGCATACAAGCAACTGGTCCTGCACGCTGACTTCCAGCGCGTCGACGCATCGAAGCCGATCCACACCAAGGTCACCCTGCACTTCGTCAACGCCGAGATCTCGCCGGCCGTCAAGCTGAGCAGCGCTGTCATCTCGCACGTCGCCAACGAACTGGAAGTGGCTTGCCTGCCGGGCAAACTGCCGGAGTTCATCGAAGTCGACCTGAGCAAGCTGGAAGCCGGCCAGTCGATCCACGTGAACGACCTGACCCTGCCGGAAGGCGTGACCGCGCTGACCCACGGCCAGAACCTGACCCTGGTGACCACCTCGATCCCGCGTGGCGCTGCTTCGGCAGAAGCCGCTGCTGAGTAATATCTTTCTTTGCCGGCCGCTTCGGCGGCTGACTGGAATCGAAACCCGCCGTGGCTTAGCCCGGCGGGTTTTTTGTTGGCGCCTGTTCCCGCTATTCCTCGGCTATTTTCGGCGATAATCCTGTTTTTCCCAGAATCAAAGTAGACAGCGCATGTCCATCCGTCTGATCGTCGGCCTCGGCAACCCGGGCCCGGAATACGAACAAACCCGCCACAACGCCGGCTTCTGGCTGGTCGACAATCTCGCCAATTCGCTGCCGGGCTGCCGCCTGCAGCGCGAATCGCGCTTCAATGCGATGGTGGCGAAGGCCCGGATCGCGGGCAACGAAGTCTGGCTGCTGGAACCGCTGACCTACATGAACCGCTCCGGCCAGTCGGTCGGCGCGCTGGCGCGCTTTTATAAAATCAATCCGGACGAAGTGCTGGTCGTGCACGACGAACTCGACATGCTGCCGGGCGTCGCCAAGCTCAAGAAGGGCGGCTCCTCGGGCGGGCACAACGGTCTGAAGGACATCACCTCAGCGCTCGGCACCCAGGAATACTGGCGCCTGCGCCTGGGCATCGGCCATCCGCGCAGCCTCAACCTGCAGCAGGGCGTGGCCGACTTCGTGCTGCACCGCCCGCGCCGCGAGGAGCAGACCCTGATCGAGGAATCGATCGACAAGGCCCTGCGCATCATTCCGCTGTGCTGCGAAGGCAAGATGGACGTGGCGATGATACAGCTGCATACCGCCTGAACTCGCGGCCGGCAACCGGACCGCGCTAGCGTCCCTGCACCACGACCTGCCCGCGCAGGTCGCCCATCATGCGCTCCAGCGCCGGCCGCATTTTCCGGTAATCTTCCGGCGTGCAGGTGGCCGCCGTATGGCGGAACTGCAGGCGGCGCTTCACCACCACCTCATTGCCCTGCCGCACATACTGCGAGCGGTAGAAGAACCTGCCGTCATCTACCGTCACCCCTTTGGGCAGCGCTAGCACGCGGGTGCGCGGCGGCAGCGCATAGCGCAGCTCGTCCTCGGCATCGATGGCGGGGCAGACGAATTCCTGGCGCCGTTCCGGCTCGCGTCCCAGGTCGAATACCGCGTCGCCCAGTCCGCCCCAGAAGTTGTAGGTGGTGGCCAGCGCGGCGGGGCCCGGTAGCCGGACGAAGCCGTCCGTCGCGCCCGAGAAGCCCAGCGTGTAGTCGTCCCGGGGCGATCCTTTGCCGGCGCTGTCGGTCTCGCCCGGTTCGAACAGGCCGTCGCCCGTCTGCCCAAGCCCTGCCAGCATGCGCCTGACAAAACGCTCGCGCTCGGACTGGGGCGTGCCGCGCACGGCCTGGCGGTAGGGTTCGGCGATGGCGCCGCCGCTGGTGCGCCGGACATGAAAGCGGCTGCTGCCGTCGCGCGCGATATCGAAACGCGTCAGAGTGCGGCTGCGTGCCGGCTGGTAGATGGGCGTGACCGCAAACCCGCCGGATTCCGCCAGCAGCACCGGTTTGCCGAGCAGGCCTGGGGGCAGGAAGCCGCCCGCCACCGTGCCGGCGGTCGGATCCAGGAAGAGCTGCAGTTGCGGCACGTAGACGATCACGTGGTTCAGCACGCCCAGCGTCGGCACTGCGGGCAGGCGATAGGCATCGTCGCCGTTGACCAGCGCGGCGCTGGAGGGGATGCCGGCGGCCGCCAGCAGGGCCTGCAGCAGCACCGCATGGTCCTTGCAGTCGCCATAGCGATTCGCCAGCACCGACGAAGCCGAATGCGGCACCACGCCGCCCGGCCCCAGGTAGACCGCGACGTAGCGGATATTGCGGCGGACCCAGTCCGACAGCGCGATTGCGCGCGCCTGCACGTCGTCCAGTCCTTGCGTGAGCTGGCTTGCCAGCGCAGCGATGGCCGCATCCGGCCTGGCAGCCGCGCTGGCGCGCGCATGGTAGGCCTGCGCGAAGGCCGGGTAGTCGGGGAAGGTGGAGACCGCCAGCCGCCGGCCATGGTCGAGGTAGCTCACCGAGCCCTGCTCGATGCGTGCGTTGTCGCCGTCCACATAGCGAAAAGCATGGCGGCGGCGGCCCGGCGCGCTGCTGGTGGCCACCGGCACGAAGCCGACGGCGTCCGCCTGCAGTGTCATCGAGGCCGGCAGGTCGTAAGTGAGCCGGAAGTCCTTGTGGCGGTAGGGGCCGGCCACGGTGAAATCTTCGAACTGGCCGGGAAACAGGGGCGTATGGCGCCGTAGCGAATAGCGCAGGGTGAGCGTGTCGCCGGCCTGCACGCCGGGGAAGATGAGGACTTTCAGGCGCGTGTCCTGGAACATGGGCGCCTCGAGCGAGGCCGCTTCGTGCTGGTCGCGGATCTGTTGCGGTTCAAGCTTCACGCGGCGTCCGTCGGGCTTGGTAGTCCAGGCTTCGATGGATTCCACCTTGTCGAGCGAGCCATTGAAGCTGATGAACTGCTCGGCATGCCGCTCGACGGCGGAGGGCGTGGCGATGGTTTTCACCAGCTCGACATCGAGGGTGTAGGCGCCGTCGGCATCCACCGTGAAGTGCTGGTGATGCCGCTCGATGAGGACCGAACGGTCCGTGCCGCTGTCGGCTGCCGCCAGCCGGCCGCAGGAGAACAGCAGCATCAGGAACAAGGCAAGTCGAAAGGGCATGGCGGGCTCCCCGAAAGCGAAAGACCCATGTTACGCAGCGCCTCCATGCCACCCTTGAGCCTGCGCAACGACGTTCTTCCTGCCATAATTTCGCCCCATGAAGGCACTCACATTCCATGCCGGGCCGGTGGCCCTGGCCCAGATCGGCGCGCAGGGCTTGCGCGCGCAGGACATCGCCATCGTGCCGGCCGCGGCCGGCGGCCCCAAGGGATTGATCTTCCAGGCGCTCGACCAGTGGATGTTCGGCGAATGGCTCCCCGGCGCGCCGCGCGAGCGCGTGCTCATCGGTTCCTCGATCGGCGCCTGGCGCATGGCCGCCGCCTGCCAGCGCGATCCCGTCAAGGCCTTCGCGCGCCTGGGCGAGCTGTACGCCGGCCAGCGCTACACCAGCAAGAAGCCGACCCAGCAGCAGATCGACGAGGTGGTGCAAGCCCTGCTGGGCGAATTCGTGCGCGGCCACGAGGACGACATCGTCAGCCATCCGCACCACCGCCTGCACCTGCTGGCGGTGCGCGGCAAGGGCGGGCTGGCGGCGCCGCAGCACTCGCGCGCCGAACTGCGCGGCTTCGCTACGGCGGCGCTGCACAACGCCTGCTCGCGCGCCTGGCTGGGCCGCATGATGGAGCGTGTGGTGATCGGCGACGCGCGCGCCCAGGCGCCGTGGCTGCGCGAGCGCTTCGACGCCTTCACCACGCATTTTTCTTCGCTGACGCGCCAGAACCTCGCGGCCAGCCTGCTGGCGTCGGGCACGCTGCCGCTCATCATGAAACCCGTCACCGGCATCGCCGACCTGCCGCCGGGCTGTTACTGGGACGGCGGCATCATCGACTACCACCTGGCCTTGCCCTATGCGAAGGCGGCGGGGGAGGGGAAGGGCGACCTGGTGCTGTACCCGCACTTCACGCAGCACATCGTGCCGGGCTGGCTCGACAAGGGCTTCCCGTGGCGCCGGGCGGGGCGGGCGCACCGCCACTGGTTAGATAACGTGCTGATCGTTTCGCCATCCGATGAGTTCCTGCGCACCCTGCCGCGCGCCAAGCTGCCGGACCGGGCGGACTTCAAGTTCTATGGCCTTGACCATGACGAGCGCATTCGCAACTGGACGCGTGCAATGGGGGAAGGACAGCGCCTGCGTGACGAGCTGGCCGCGTTCGTGGCCAAGCCCGACCTGTCGCTGATCAAGCCGATCTAGGACGCGCAGCCCTCGTAATCGGTATCGAACCACCCATCGGGCGCGCAGCTGCCGAGCAGCAGCGCCTGTATGCGCCCCGCGCGCTCGTCCAGCGCCGCCGCGTTGCGCGAGGGATGGTAGTGGTTGGGCGCCTTGATCATTGCGACCAGCCGGATGAATTCCTCATCCGTCGTCGCCTCGAGCGGCTTGCCCAGGTAGCTGCGCGCGGCCTGCGCCAGTCCCTTGAGCTGCTGCCCTTCATGCGTGCCCATGTAGACAGTGGCGCTGTAGCGCTGCAGCTGTTCGCGCTTGGACATCCTGGCGTCCAGCACCAGCGCCATCATGTCGCGGCCCAGGTCGATGCGCTTGCAGCAGTCGAACACGCCACGATAAAACGTCTGCATCATGCCGGACACACCGTCGAGCCGGTCCTTGCCGAGGAACAGCTCACGCGCCAGCGCCGATGAAATGGTGGCCACGCCCTGGCCCTGGCCGAGGCTCAATCCATGATGCCCGTAGAAATCCGGGTCTTCGACGCGCAGCAGGACCGCGGCCTGGCGGTTGGACAGTTCGACTTCGTGCGTCAGCGGGACCAGGCGGCGCGCGTCGTCGAAAGCGCTCCATGCCCAGGCGGCGGCCACCGCCAGGTAGGCCAGCAGGAGCAGCGCCAGCAGCATGGGCAGGCGCCACCAGGCCTTGCGCGCGCGGCTCATGGCAGCACTCCCGATGGGGGCAGGGTATCGACGACGAGTTGCAGTGCTTGGTGAGGCATGGCATTCCAGGAAATGGTGGATTTTTGATCTTATCAGCAATAAACCCGGCAAAAATACGCACTTTTACACCCAACCCCTCTGTAATCGGACACAACAGCAGGAGCGGCGCTCGCCGTTTTTTTCGGCAACCCGGCCCGTCCGAGGTTACAATGTGGGGTTTTGGAGCAGGCAGCATTCGCGCTCCGCGTTCACCGAATAGAAAGAGTTCCCATGAGCCTCCAATGCGGCATCGTCGGCCTGCCGAACGTCGGCAAGTCCACCCTGTTCAACGCCCTGACCAAGGCCGGCATCCCGGCTGAAAACTACCCGTTCTGCACCATCGAGCCGAACGTCGGCGTGGTCGAGGTGCCGGATCCGCGCATGCAGGCGCTGGCTGACATCGTCAAGCCGGAACGCGTCGTGCCGGCCATCGTCGAATTCGTCGACATCGCAGGCCTGGTCGCCGGTGCGTCGAAGGGCGAAGGCCTGGGCAACCAGTTCCTGGCGCACATCCGCGAGACCGACGCTATCATCAACGTGGTGCGCTGCTTCGAAGACGACAACGTGGTCCACGTAGCGGGCAAAGTCAGCCCGATCGACGACATCGAAGTCATCCAGACCGAGCTGGCGCTGGCCGACCTGGGCGCCGTCGAGAAGGCGATCCACCGCGAGAACAAGAAGGCGCGCTCGGGCGACAAGGATGCCGCCAAGCTGGTGGCCATCTGCGAACGTATGCTGCCGCACCTGAACGAAGGCCAGCCGGTCCGCACCCTGGGCCTGGACGCCGACGAGATGGCCTTGATCCGCGAACTGCACCTGATCACCGCCAAGCCCGCGATGTATGTCGCCAACGTCTCGGACACCGGTTTCACCGACAACCCGCTGCTGGACAAGCTGACCGAGTTCGCGAAGAAGCAGAATGCGCCGATCGTGGCCATCTCCGCCGCAATCGAATCGGAAATTGCCGAGATGGACGACGCGGACAAGAAGGACTTCCTGGCCGACATGGGCATGGAAGAGCCAGGCCTGGACCGCCTGATCCGCGCCGCCTACAAGCTGCTGGGCCTGCAGACCTATTTCACCGCCGGCGTGAAAGAAGTGCGCGCCTGGACCGTGAAGGTCGGCGCCACTGCCCCGCAAGCGGCGGGCGTGATCCACACCGACTTCGAGCGCGGCTTCATCCGTGCCCAGACTATTTCCTACGACGACTACATTACTTACAAGGGTGAGGCGGGCGCCAAGGAAGCGGGCAAGATGCGGGCGGAAGGCAAGGAGTACATCGTCAAGGATGGGGATGTGTTGAACTTCCTGTTCAACGTCTAAAGCATGAGTTCGGAATCCAGTGGATTCCAATGCCAACGAAAGCCCCGCTTACGCTCTGTACCGGGGCTTCGTTTTTATTCAAAGTAGTTTATAGATCTGAAGAGCCGCAACGTTATTTTGTGCTTTCACCCTCATTTTTCTGAGGGCATTCTTCCGTCCAGCGAGTAATTTTCATATCGATTACTTGCTCGCCAACAGTATCGAGACGCAGACACTTGTCTGCCTTTAGGTAGTAGAAAATGCAATGTGCTCCAGCATCAGTCGAGCATGAATCAACCTCAAGGAAACCACGCTCGGCTAATCTTTTTTCTGCGCCGTCATACTCGTAGGTGTCGTTACTGTGCATGCGAATCGGTGTCCATCCACGACGTATGATTCGGGCGCGTGTAGCAACGAAGGACGCGCCAGTTTTGAGTTGCAAGCTTGAAAGCGCCGATGTTTCGCTCGGGGTTTCGCTGGCAGTTGCTCCCTCGACGCTTGTGGTGGCTGCGAACAGAATGGTTAGGCTGGCGGCTGTGGCAGTGCAGACGCGAGTTAAACTCATTTGCTTGTCCCTCCAGCTGCATGATAGTTTTGAAGAAAAACTTCATACTTCTCGTAGGGCTGGGCCGGATAGTGATTTCCCTGACCAGGACCCTTCGGTAAGGCCGCCCATTTTCTTGCGACTGGACTCATCGCGCCCGCGATGTCACCGGACTTGACTTTGTTGATCACGCCCACCGAGCGTATGAGCTCGACAGCGATCAAGTCTTGAGTCTTCGGAGAGAAATCCGTCAGCCCCATCTTGCCACCGTGCTGGCGCCATGCATCGATAGTGATCTGGTACATGCCAGCTGCCGTTGTGCGTCCCCCAAAACCAGGACCAGGGTGAGTGGAGTAGTCGGAGAAACGCCAGGGATCCTTCTTCTTTCCTTTGACCGCGCCATACTTGAAATCGTACTCACCGCCTTCCGCCTCAGCGATCGCTTTCAAAAAGGCTCCCACGTTGGGGTTGGCAAGTAACGCTTCGTTCTCAGCAAGACGCCCAGCCTTGTCCTGCACGATCCGAACAGTCTTGGCCTCACTACTCTCCTTCGGCGTCGTTGTCCTGGATGTGCGCCGCAGTAGAGTCTTGCCAGTTGGTGATGTCAAGGTGTCGGTTGCCATATGGGGTCTCTAGGCATATATCTCGATGACCTCAGCCTTTGCAGTTGCCGAGAGTAGGTGGGTACGACCGTCAGCATCAGTTGTGCCATACTCTATTTCGCCCGATTCACGGCGAATCGCATACTCGGCGAACGGAATCGGCTCTCCTGTATCGGCGTCCTGCAAAACGAATCTGTCATCAAATTTGTCGTCAGGAGAGTCAGGTTTTGTCGAAGGAGCACTGCCAGTGGACGCAGCAGCAGGATTAGCGATGGCTGAATTCGCAGTCTTGGATGCATTGTTCGTGGCTGCGCTACCGCCTCCGAATTCCACAATGTCCGTAAATTGACTTGCGATAAGCACTGCACCACAGGCGGTTTTCATGCCAGCCAGGGCCACACCCTTGCCGTAAAACGTTGTCGTGGACGCGCCTTCGACAATTGGAAAGACGCCTTTACACTTGGGGCACTGGACTTTATGCCCCATAAAGGCGATGGGTTTCCCCATGCAGATATCGAAGGGTGAACCTTCAATTACTTTACCGCCATGACTGGTGGAATCGCCTAAACGTATGATTTCGGGCATACGAACTCCGTTCGGCAGCTGTATTTCAGCAAGAATAGATGTAACGACAGATCAGACGTATGGTTTCCCAGAAATCTTTGAAGTAGGTCAAGCATCTAGAGCGCTGGCGTTCATCCCATATGAACGGCGGTTCGTCCCACAATCGTTTGCCGATCGCCGCTTCCATGTTCAACTACGCTTGAACAAACAGTTCCACCACAATCGATCAGTGAGCGAATCATGAAAAAAAGCCTCCTCATTACCTCCCTCCTGCTGGCCGCGAACGGCGCACTGGCGCAGGACGCAATCAACTGCGCTTCCTGCGCCGAGTGGAACCAGCCCGCCAAGCCCTTCAACATCCACGGCAACACCTACTACGTCGGCACGGCCGGCCTGTCCGCCATCCTGGTCACCAGCCCTCAAGGCCACGTGCTGCTCGACGGCGCACTACCGCAGTCCGTCCCGCTGATCCAGAAGAACATCGAGTCCCTTGGCTTCAAGATGAAGGACGTCAAGCTGATCCTGAACTCGCACGCCCATTTCGACCACGCCGGTGGCATCGCCGCGCTGCAGAAGGCCAGCGGCGCCACCGTCGCCCACAGCCCGCACGGCGCCCAGGTGCTGCGCGACGGCACCCCAGGCACGGACGACCCGCAGTACGACCCGAAAGAACGCGCCTACATCCCGAAGATCGCGCAGGTAAAGGAAGTCGCGGACGGCGAAACCCTGTCGGTCGGCCCGCTGCGCTTCACCGTCCACTACACGCCCGGCCACACGCCCGGCGGCACCACCTGGAGCTGGCAGTCCTGCGAACAGGGCAAGTGCCTCGACGTGGTGTATGCCGACAGCCTGACCGCGGTGTCCACCGACGGCTTCTACTTTACCGGCGGCGCCAACTACCCGGACCGCTCGGCAGCTTTCCGCAAGACGATCGACAAGGTCGCCAGCCTGAAATGCGACATCGTGATCGCCGCCCATCCGGGCTTCAGCGATGCTTTTAAAAAGGCGGCGGCGAAGACGGCGCAATCGAACCCGTTCATCGATCCGGAAGGCTGCCGCAAGCTGGCCGCCGGCGCCGCCAAGAGCTTCGAGGCGCGGCTGCAGCGCGAGCGCACCGAAAAAGCCAAGGCCGCCGGGGGCTGAGGACACGGGCCCGGATTGCTGCCATACTGTCGCCCTTCATCCGCAAGCTTGAACAGCATGGCTACCGTTACCGAACTCCTCATCTACCCGATCAAGTCCTGCGCCGGCATCCAGGTAGAGGAGGCGCAGTTCCTCGTCTCGGGCCTGGTCGCGCAGGGCGTGCACGACCGCGAGTGGATGCTGGTCACCCGCGAGGGCCAGTTCCTGACCCAGCGCGAATACCCGCGTATGGCGCTCCTCACCCCGCGTATCGATGGCGATGCGGTCGAGGTGACGGCCCCCGGCATGCCGCCGCTGCGCCTGCCGCTCGCGCATGACCCCGCGGCAGCGAACATGACCGTGCAGATCTGGGACCACAGCGTGGAAGCCGCCGACTGCGGCGATGCCGCCGCCGGCTGGTTCGCCGATGCCATCCAGGGGCCTTGCCGCCTGGTGCGCTTCCGCCCCGACGTGCAGCGTCCCACCAGCACCAAGTGGACCGGCGGCGTCCCTGCCGAAACCCGCTTCGCCGATGGCTACCCGATCCTGGTCATCGGCCAGGCCTCGCTCGACGACCTCAACGCCAGGCTGCAGGCCGCCGGCCGCGCGCCGCTCTTGATGAACCGCTTCCGCCCGAACCTGGTGGTCGACGGCATCGAGGCCTTCGAGGAAGACTACGTGGAATCCTTCACGCTTGATGCCCTGGCGATCCGCCCGGTGAAACCCTGCGCGCGCTGCCCGATCCCGGCGATCGACCAGGCCACCGGCATTCCCGGCCCCGACCCGCTCGACATCCTGCAAAGCTACCGCGCCAACCCGCGCATGGAAGACGCGGTCTGCATGGGCATGAACTGCATCGTCACGAGAGGCGAGGGCGCGGCCTTACGCATCGGCCAGCAGCTCGAGACCGCCATCGCGTTCTGAACCCACGCGGCCGCCCGCATGCGGACCGCATAGGTGTTGCAGTGTCGTTAAATCGCCCACCCGGGCGATTTTTCGTTTCCAAGACAAGAAAGATGGCGTAATGTTACGGTTATTGCTGAAAGGAATTTTCAATGCACGAGCCGGGTGCGCAGACGCGAGAACTGATGCTGGAGAACGAGACCCTGCGTTCCCGCATGGCGTACCTGCTCGAGCAAGCCGAGCGCAACCACTCGATCATGACCCGCCACCAGGCGTTCGACCTGCAGATCGTGGGGGCGAGCTCGTTCCAGGAACTGGTGTCGACCATCTTCGGCACGCTGCCGATCATCTCCGAACTCGATACCGTGACGCTGTCGCTGGTCGACCCGGACGCCGACATCTACACCGTCATGCACAAGCTGGGCGTGGACTATGAACAGCTGCCCAACCTGCTGTTCTGCGAGCATGCCGATGAACTCGGGTTCAGGGTGGCGGAAGGGCGCCGCCCGCGTCCCGTGCTGGGGCCGTATGCGCCTTCGCGCCACGGCGCCATGTTCCCGCAGCCGCCGACCAACCTGCAGAGCGTGGCCCTGGTGCCGCTGCTGCGCAATACGCGGCTGATCGGCAGCCTGAACCTGGGCAGCGCGGACCCGAACCGCTTCACGGCCTCCCTCGGCACCGATTTCATCGAGCACATGGGCTCGATCGTCGCGATCTGCCTCGAGAACGTCATCAGCAACGAGATGCTGAAGTTCATCGGGCTGACCGATTCGCTCACCGGCGTCTACAACCGCCGCTACATCGACCGCCGCCTGGTGGAAGAGATCGCGCGGGCGCGCCGCCAGGGCTACCGCATCTCCTGCATGTACATCGACATCGATTACTTCAAGCAGGTCAACGACAGTGTGGGGCACCAGGGCGGCGACGAGGTGCTGCGCGAAGTGGCCAACCGCATCAAGGCCGAACTGCGCATCTCGGACGCGCTGGCGCGTTTCGGCGGCGAGGAATTCGTGGTGCTGCTGATCGACGCCGACCTTGAAAGCGCCAGCATGGTGGCGCAGCGCATCCGCGCCAGCGTGGCCCTGAATCCGGTACACCTGAGCACGGGCGAGGAGGTGCCGGTGACGGTGTCGATCGGCGTGGCCTCGCTGGATGATTTCGAGCGCGATCATGCGATCGAGGGTGTGGCGCAGGATCTGGTGGCGCAGGCGGATACGGCCTTGTATCAGGCGAAGGCCAACGGGCGCAATCGCGTGGTGTCGTTGTCGTAACCGATTACGTTTTTCGTAGGGTGGGCGGGGTAATTTCGGGCAATGCCCGGAATTACAAACGCCCACGCGGCGATAGTTAAATGCGAGATCATCGAGCACGACAACGGAGTCGGTAACAATCACCGCGTGGGCGGGAGACCCGCCCACCCTACAGTAAGCGGCTCTCGGCGCGGCTGACGGCTTCTCCTTCACCCCGCAGCACCAGCACATCCCCCGCCAGCAGCGTCGTCTCCGGATCGAAGTGCAGACTCTGGCCATTGCGCCGGAGCGTCGTCACCTCCGCCCCCACTTCCTCCAGCGCCAGCTCGCGCAGATGCTGCCCGATCGCCGCGGCGCCGCTGTGCAGGGTCACCGAATGCAGGCGCACGTAGCTGTGCTCCAGGTCGTCCGAGACGTCGCTCGCGCCGTGGAAGTAGCCGCGCAGCGAGGCGTAGCGTTCGTCGCGCGCCACCTGCACCCGGTGCACCACGCGGCGCAGCGGCACGCCCATGGTCACCAGCGCGTGCGAGGCCAGCATGAGTGAACTCTCCAGCGCTTCCGGCACCACTTCGGTGGCGCCGGCGCGCTTGAGCACGTCGAGGTCGCTGTCGTCGTGGCTGCGCACGATCACCGCCAGGTTCGGGGCCAGCTCGTGCACCAGGTGCAGCACCTTCAGCGCCAGTCTGGTGTCGGCGAAGGTGATCACCAGCGCGCTGGCGCGGTTGATGCCGGCCGCGATCAGGCTTTCGCGGCGCGCCGCGTCGCCGTAGGAAACGTTGGCGCCGGCGCGCTGGGCTTCCTGCACCCGCTCCGGGTCCAGGTCGAGCGCATACCAGGGCAGCTTTTCTTCGGAGAGCAGGGTCGCCAGGCTCTGGCCGCTGCGGCCGAAGCCGGCGATGATCACGTGCTTCTGGGTCTTCATGGTGCGGCTGGCGATCTGGGTCAGCTGCAGCGACTGCATCATCCATTCGTTGGCCGCCAGCTTCATGACGATGCGGTCCATGTTGTCGATGATGAAGGGCGCGAGCAGCATCGACAGCACCATCGAGGCCAGCACCAGCTGGATCAGGAAGGGATCGACCAGCTTCGAGCCCATCGCCAGGTTGAGCAGCACGAAGCCGAACTCGCCCGCCTGCGCCAGCGCCAGGCCGGTTCGCATCGCCACGCCGTCGCTCGAGCCGAAGGCCTTGGCCAGCGCCGCGATGATGGCGAACTTGAGCAGCACCGGAAAGATCACCAGCGCCAGCACTACCCACCAGTGCTGCAGCACCAGCTGCAGGTTGAGCAGCATGCCCACCGTGATAAAGAACAGCCCGAGCAGCACGTCGCGGAAGGGCTTGATGTCTTCTTCCACCTGGTGCTTGTACTGGGTCTCGGAGATCAGCATGCCGGCGACAAAGGCGCCCAACGCCAGCGACAGGCCGGCCTGCTCGGTGACCCAGGCCAGGCCCAGCGTCACCAGGAGCAGGTTGAGCATGAACAGCTCCTGCGAACGGCGCTTGGCGACAATGGTGAACCAGTTGCGCATCAGCTTCTGGCCGAAGATCAGCAGCAGGGCCAGCACGAAAGCTGCCTTGAGCGCCGCCCAGCCGAGCGTGATCGCCAGTTCCTCGGCCGGGCGCGCCAGCGAGGGAATCATAATCAGGAGCGGCACCACCGCCAGGTCCTGGAACAGCAGGATGCCGATGATGCGGCGGCCGTGCTCGCTTTCCAGTTCGAGCCGTTCGGTGAGCATCTTGACCACGATCGCGGTCGAAGACATGGCGAGCGCTCCGCCCAGCGCGAAGGCGGCCTGCCAGCTGACCTGCAGTGCGGGTACCCACCAGGAAATGAACAAACCGAAAGCCATGGCGGCCACGATTGTCAATACGACTTGAGCCAGACCTAAGCCGAACACGATACGGCGCATCGACTTGAGCTGGGCAAGCGAAAATTCGAGCCCGATGGAAAACATCAGGAAGACGACGCCGAATTCGGCCAGCGCATGGGTGGCAGGACTGTCTTCGGCAAGGGCCAGCGCATGGGGGCCGATCAATACGCCGACCGCCAGATAGCCGAGCATCGGCGGCAGGTGCAGCATCCGGAAGGCGACCACGCCCAGCACGGCGCAGCCCAGCAGGAGCAGGGTCAGTTCAAGTCCGGAATGCATCTGCCACGGTTGTTTTTTCGTTATCGTTGTAGTGGTTTGTTACGACTGGCAAGTTTTTTGCTTATCCAATTCGGATATACTGCCACTATGAGTTTAACCGATGAAAAAATAATGCTGAAAAGTTTTGACGCGGACCAGGCCCGCCGTGTGCTGGAGCTGGGCCGCGAGACCCTCGCCATCGAAGCCGACGCGATCCGCGCCCTGCATGCGCGCCTCGGCGACGACGACAATTTCGTGCGCGCCGTGCAGCTGCTGTACGGCTGCACCGGGCGCGTGGTCGTCTCCGGCATGGGCAAGTCCGGCCACATCGGCCGCAAGATTGCCGCCACCCTGGCCTCGACCGGCACCCCGGCCATGTTCGTGCACCCGGGCGAAGCCGCCCACGGCGACCTGGGCATGGTGACCACGCATGACGTGTTCATCGCCATTTCGAATTCCGGCGAATCGTCCGAGCTGCTCGAGATCCTGCCGGCCATCAAGCGCATGGGCACCCCCGTCATCTCGATGACCGGCAAGCCGCACTCGCGCCTGGCCAAGCTGTCCGAGATCCACCTGGATATCTCGGTGGCCAAGGAAGCCTGCACCCTCAACCTGGCGCCGACCACCAGCACCACCGTCACCCTGGCCATGGGCGACGCGCTGGCCGTGGCGCTGCTCGACGCGCGGGGTTTTCGCGAGGAAGACTTCGCCATGTCGCACCCGGGCGGCGCGCTGGGCCGCCGCCTGCTGACCCACGTGCGCGACGTGATGCGCAGCGGCGACGCCATCCCGGCGGTGTCCCCGGACACCCCGCTGACGCGCGCGCTGCTGGAAATCAGCCAGAAGGGCATGGGCATGACCGCCGTCGTCGACGAAGAGCGCCGCCCGGTCGGCGTGTTCACCGACGGCGACCTGCGCCGCCTGATCGAGCGCGTGACCGATTTTTCGAACATCAGCATCCGCGACGTGATGCACGCCAACCCGCGCCGCGTCCATCCGGAGCAGCTGGCGGTGGATGCCGTCGCCGTCATGGAAGAATTCCGCATCAACCAGATGCTGGTTGTCGACGCTGAAGACCGCCTGGTCGGCGCACTGCACATCCACGACCTGACCCGCGCCAAGGTGATCTGATGACGCCAACCGAATTCATGCAGCGCGCGGCGCGCGTCAAAGTGATGATCTTCGACGTCGACGGCGTGCTCACCGACGGCAGCCTCACCTACGGCCCGGACGGCGAAGTCACCAAGACCTTCAACGTGCTCGACGGCCTCGGCATCCAGCTGCTGAACAAGACCGGCGTCAAGACCGCCATCATCAGCGCACGCAAGTCGCCGATCGTGGTCAAGCGCGCCGCCGACCTCGGCATCGCGCACGTCTACCAGGGCATCCACGACAAGCGCGTCGGCTTCGCCGAGCTGCTTGCCGCCACCGGCGTCACGCCGGAGGAATGCGGCTACATCGGCGACGACGTGATCGACCTGCCGCTGTTCACCCGCGTCGGCTTCGCCGTCACCGTGCCCTCGGGCCACCCGG
Source organism: Massilia sp. UBA6681 (assembly GCF_002454935.1). Taxonomy (NCBI): domain Bacteria; kingdom Pseudomonadati; phylum Pseudomonadota; class Betaproteobacteria; order Burkholderiales; family Oxalobacteraceae; genus Massilia; species Massilia sp. UBA6681. The sequence continues at coordinate 8,418 of NZ_DKJX01000031.1, read as the reverse complement.
AAGTGCAGCACCGCGCCCACTACGTCACGAAGAATGCGGGCGGGCGCGGCGCCGTGCGCGAGGTCTGCGACCTCGTCATGCGCGCGCAGGGCACCTACGAGCAGGCGCTGGCGCCGTATTTCGCGTAACACGGCGATATCGGACACGGGACACGACATGGTCACCTACAAGCGCACCGCCCACCGCTGGAAGCTCCTGACGATCATGATGATCGCGACCTTCTGCGCCTTCGGCAGCTTCTGGCTGGTGCAGGTGATGGAGCAGGAGGACGCCGGCGCCCGCCTCGGCGGGCCGGGGGACGAGCCGGACTACATCGTCGAGAACTTCTCCTTCGTGCGCATGACGGAAGAGGGCAAGCCGAGCTACGTGGTGTCGGGCAAGCGCCTGGCGCATACGCCGCTGAACGACGTGTCCCAGGTCGAGGCGCCGGTGATGCAGGGCATGACGCCCGGCCGGCCGCGCATGACCATCGTCGCCAACCGCGCCCAGCTCTACCATGAAGAGCACCGCGTCGAACTGCTCGGCAACGTCGACATCCAGCGCCCGGCCACGCCGACCAGCGAAGCGCTGCGCGTGCAGACGCAGGCGCTGACCGTGCTGCCCGACGAAGAAATCCTCAAGACCGACCGGCCGATCGAGATGCAGCTGGGGGCCGCCACCGTGACCGGCACCGGCATGGTGGCCAACAACGCGACCCAGAAGCTGCACCTGGCCAGCCGCGGCCAGATCGTCTATCCGCCACGCGCGCAGCGGCAGTAGCGCCGCGCCGCGTCAACCCAGGACAAAGCAAGAACATGAAAAAAATCATCGCTGCCGTATTCCTCAGCCTGGCCGCCTTCGGCGCCTTGGCCGAGCGTGCCGATTCGCTCAAGCAGGCCGTGATCAACTTCGATTCCCTCGACGTCGACGAGGTCACGCAGACCCGCATCCTGACCGGCAACGTCGTGCTCACGCGCGGCACCCTGGTGCTGAAATCCGACCGCGCCCTGGTGAAGGAAACGCCGGAGGGCTACATGAGCGTGACCCTGACCGCCAACAACGGCAAGCTGGCGACCTTCCGCCAGAAACGCGACGGCGGTCCCGACCTGTGGGTCGAGGGCCAGGCCCAGCGCATCGAATACGACGAGCGCGCCGAACTGGTCAAGCTGTTCACCAGCGCCGAAGTGCGCGAGCTGGAGGGCGGCCGCATGACCAACGAGATCAAGGGGCCGTTCATCTCCTACGACAACCGCCGCGAAGTCGCACAGGTGCGCAACGATCCTACCGGCCAGAGCAAGGTGGGCGGCGGCCGCGGCACCCTGATCATCGCGCCCCGCCGTACCACGGCGCCAGCCGAAGGTGCAAAGCAATGACGGCAGCCATGAGCGCAAGCACCGACGCAGCGGCGACCGCGGTCGAAGGCTGCAGCACCCTGATCGTCAAGGGCCTGCAGAAGAGCTACGGCAAGCGCCTGGTGGTGCGCGACGTGTCGCTGCAGGTGGAATGCGGCGAAGTGGTGGGCCTGCTCGGCCCCAACGGCGCCGGCAAGACCACCTCCTTCTACATGATCGTCGGCCTGGTGCCCTCGGACGCCGGCACCATCGACATCAACGGCACCGACATCTCGAGCCTGCCGATCCACCGCCGTGCGGTGCTGGGCCTGTCCTACCTGCCGCAGGAAGCCTCGGTGTTCCGCAAGCTGACGGTGGAGGAGAACATCCGCGCCGTGCTGGAACTGCAGCGCGTGGACGGCAAGCCGCTCACCCGCGACCAGATCAGCGAGCGCCTCGACACCCTGCTGGCCGAACTGCAGATCGAGAAGCTGCGCGAGAACCCGGCGCTGTCGCTGTCGGGCGGCGAACGGCGCCGCGTCGAGATCGCGCGGGCGCTCGCGACCAACCCGCGCTTCGTGCTGCTCGACGAACCCTTCGCCGGCGTCGACCCGATCGCGGTGATCGAGATCCAGCGCATCGTGCGCTTCCTGAAGGAGCGCAACATCGGCGTCCTGATCACCGACCACAACGTGCGCGAGACGCTCGGCATCTGCGACCGCGCCTACATCATCAACCAGGGGGCGGTGCTGGCCTCGGGCCGCCCTGACGACATCATCGCCAACGAATCCGTACGGCGCGTGTACCTCGGCGAGCACTTCAGGATGTAATCAAGAGCACCAGGCATGAAACAGTCTCTCCAGCTACGCACTTCGCAGCACCTGGCGCTCACGCCGCAGCTGCAGCAGTCGATCCGCCTGCTGCAGCTCTCCACGCTCGAACTGCACCAGGAGATCGAGCAGATCCTGCACGACAACCCGCTGCTCGAACGGCTCGACGATCCGCTCGACCGCTCGGTGCGGCTGCTGGCGGACGGCGCGATCAATACCGCGCCGGCGAATGGCGAAGCGCCGGCGCCCCAGCCGCAGGAAGGGCAGGAGGGCGCGAAGGCCGAGCCCGAGGGCGCGGACGGCGAAGACCATGGGGAGCGTGCCGATGCCGATGCGGATTGGGGCGGCGAAGGCGGCGGCGCGCGCAGCGGCGACGACGAGGACGGCCGTCCGCAGCTGGAAGCCGACGGCATCACGCTGCGCGAGCACCTGACGGAACAGATCCGATTGAGCTGCTGCAGCCTGCGCGACCGCGCGCTGGCCGAGCTGGTGATCGATGCGCTCGACGACAACGGCTACCTGGAAGAGCCGCTCGACGACATCCATGCGCGCCTGCCGGCAGAACTCGAGATCGAGATGGACGAGCTGCGCTGCGCGCTGGCGCTGGTGCAGAGCCTGGACCCGGTGGGCGTGGGCGCGCGCAGCGCGGCCGAATGCCTGGCCCTGCAGATCCGCCGCATGCCGGGCGTGCCCCTGGTGACGCGGCGCCTTGCCTTGAAGATCGTCGAAGGCTACCTGACCTGGTTCGCGCAGCGCGAATACACCAAGCTGAAAAAGGCGCTCGACTGCGACGACGAAGACCTGCGCGAAGTGCAGGCCGTGGTCCGCCAATGCAATCCACATCCCGGCGCGGCCTTCGGTTCGGGGGTATCCGACTACGTGGTGCCGGACGTGATCGTGCGCCGCGCCAAGAACGGCTGGCAGGTGTCGCTGAACCCCGACGTCATGCCCAAGCTGCGCGTGAACTCGCTGTATGCGAACCTGCTCAAGCAGGGCAAGAGCGAAAGCCAGATGGGCGCGCAGCTGCAGGAAGCCAAGTGGCTCATCAAGAACATGCGCCAGCGCTTCGACACGATCCTGCGTGTTGCCGAGGCAATCGTCGAGCGCCAGCGCAACTTTTTCAGCCACGGCGCGGTTGCCATGCGCCCTCTTGTTTTGCGTGAGATAGCTGATACACTAGGCCTACACGAGAGCACGATCTCGCGTGTAACCACGCAGAAATACATGCTGACCCCGCACGGCATGTTCGAGCTGAAGTACTTCTTCGGAAGCCACGTCGCCACCGAAGCGGGGGGAGAAGCCTCCTCGACGGCGATCCGCGCGCTTATTGCGCAATTGACAGGAGCAGAAGACCCTAGGAATCCTCTATCCGACAGCAAGATCGCGGAGATGCTCGGGGAACAAGGTATGGTCATTGCGCGCCGGACGGTTGCCAAATACCGCGAAGCGCTCAAGATTCCTCCCGTCAGCCTCCGTAAATCCCTGTAAAGCACTGCCCACTCTCACCTTGTGGCGCGGGCAGGGCACCTTCCCAAAGGAGTGTGTATGAACCTCACAATCAGCGGCCACCATCTCGAAGTCACACCCGCCATCCGTGAATACGTTCAGAATAAGCTCGAGCGCATCACCCGCCATTTCGACCACGTGATCGACACCCACGTGTTCCTCGCCATCGATAACCTCACTGAAAAAGAAAAACGGCAAAAGGCCGAGATCAACCTACAGGTATCGGGCAAGATTCTGCATGTGGCGAGTGCTGCGCAAGATCTGTATGCGGCCATCGACACCTTGATGGACAGGTTGGACAGGCAGGTTCTGAAACACAAATCCATGCTGCAAAATCATAACCACGTGGCGCACAAGCGCCTTCCGGACAACGGAGAAGCCGCTGCCGCGTAATTCATACGGGTAGCCGCAAAACACAGCAAGGGCGTCTGAGGGGACGCCCTTTTTGCTTTTGTACAATACCTGTTACTTTTCTACGCTTCCGTTTGTACAAATGTTCTGTAGAATGCATGTCTTTTCGATCACAGAATACCATCATGACCGATACCGTCCTGACCCGCGTTGCCAACCGCACCGGCGTCATCACGCTCGACCGGCCGAAGGCGCTGAACTCCCTCTCGCTCGACATGGTGCGCGCCCTGAGCGCCATCCTGCTGCAATGGAAGGATGACGCGGGCATCGACGCGGTGGTCATCACCAGCAGCAGCGAGAAGGCCTTGTGCGCCGGCGGCGATATCCGCTTCTTCCACGAGATGGGCCACGTCGGCCCGATGGGCGGCAGCGCGCTGCTGGAAGACTTCTTCACCGAAGAATACGCACTGAACCACCTGATCCACTTCTACCCGAAGCCCTACATCGCCGTGATGGATGGCGTGGTGATGGGCGGCGGCATGGGCATCGCCCAGGGCGGCCCTGGCTGCGGCCTGCGCATCGTGACCGACCGCACCAAGATGGCGATGCCCGAGGTGAACATTGGCCTGTTCCCGGACGTCGGCGGCAGCCACTTCCTGTCGCATGCGCCGGGCCAGCTGGGCCAGTACCTGGGCCTGACCGGCCTGACCATCGGCGCGGCCGATGCGCTGTACGTGGGGCTGGCGGACGTGTACGTGCCGGGCGCGGAACTGGCCGGCCTGATGGCGCTGGTCGACACGACCCCGGGCGCGCAGCTGCCGGCGGCGATCCGCAGCCATGCGGCGCAATTCGCGGGCCAACTGGGGCCGAGCGAACTGCAGGCGCAGCGCGGCGTGATCGATGCGCACTTCGGCGCCGCCAGCGTGGCGATGATCATGGCTTCGCTGGGTCGTGACGAGAACCCGTTCGCGCAGAAGGCGCTGAAGGCGATGCGCCAGCGCTCGCCCCTGATGATGTGCGTGACCCACGAACTGCTGCTGCGCGGCGCCTCGCTGGACGTGGCGGACTGCCTGCGCATGGAGCGCAACCTGGTGCGCCGCAATTTCGAGCATGGTGAAGTGCTGGAAGGCGTGCGGGCGCTGGTGATCGACAAGGACAACCAGCCGAAGTGGAATCCGCCGACGCTGGAAGAGGTGAGGCCCGAGATGGTGGCGCGCTTCTTCGAGCCGGTGTGGCCGGAGTATGCGCACCCGCTGCGGCACCTCACCTGAGACCTGCTTTTCGTAGCGTGGGCGGGGAACCCGCCCACGCTACGATTCGCGGCAGAGCAACAGCCGCGGGCCGTATCACCCCGCCGCGTGCTTCGGCTGCTCGCGGTGACGAATGATCACCCGCTCGGTCTGCCCGAAGTAGGCCCCCAGCCTTTCCGCCATGTAGACCGAACGGTGCTGCCCGCCGGTACAGCCCACCGCCACGGTGAGGTAGGACCGGTTGTCCGTCTTGAACGAGGGCAGCCACTTCGCAACAAAAGCGCGAATATCTTCCAGCATCTCCACCGCGCTCTGCTGGGCGTCGAGGAAGGCGATCACCGGCTGGTCGCGGCCCGTGAGCGGGCGCAGCGCCAGGTCGTAGTAGGGATTGGGAATCGCGCGCACGTCGAACACGAAGTCGGCGTCCAGCGGCACGCCGACCTTGAAGGCGAAGGATTCGAAGAACAGGGTCAGCGGGGCATGCTCGAGGTCGGCCAGTTCCTTGACCCAGGCGCGCAGCTTGTTGGCGGACAGTTCCGAGGTGTCGATCACGTGGCCCAGGTTCTCGATCGCCGACAGGCGCTCGCGTTCCTCGGCGATGCATTCGATCAGGGTACGGCGCGAGGCCGGATTCTCGCCCGGGCGCAGCTCGTGCGACAGCGGGTGGCTGCGCCGCGTTTCGGAGAAACGCGCCACCAGCGAGTGCGTGCTCGAGGTCAGGAACATCACCTTGACGTTGTGGCCTTCCTCTTTCAGGTGGCGCACGCTCACCGGCAGTTCGACCAGCGATTCGGCACTGCGCGCATCGACCGCGACGGCGATTTTCTCCGTGCCTTTTTCACTGACCGCGTAGACCAGGGCCGGCAGCAGGGCCGGCGGCAGGTTGTCGACGCAGTAGTAGCCTGCGTCTTCCATGACATTCAGGGCAACCGACTTGCCCGAGCCGGAAATACCGGTAATGAGGACGATGTGCATGCTTGGGATGATACCCCAAATGGCGAAGTGATCGTACCTCAGTCGCCGCTCATCGCCTGGCGTTGCCGCTCCATGAATTCCTGCAGCGTATCGATGCCGCGCAGCTGCAGGATGGTGTTGCGTACGGCGGCCTCGAGCAGCACCGCGATGTTGCGGCCGGCTGCCACCGGAATGACCACCTTGCGGATCGGCAGGCCCAGCACGTCCTCGGTCGGGNNGGAAAGGCAGGCGCTCGACCTCTTCGTCGAGCGCGCCGCGCTTGACCAGGTGGACGATGAGCTTGAGGCGCATCTTGCGGCGCACCGCGGTCTCACCAAAGATCGCCTTGATGTCCAGGAGGCCCAGGCCGCGCACTTCCAGCAGGTTCTGCAGCAGCGGCGGGCAGCGGCCTTCGATCATGTTCGGCGCGATGCGCGAGAATTCCACCGCGTCGTCGGCCACCAGGCCGTGCGAACGCGAGATCAGTTCCAGGCCCAGCTCGCTCTTGCCCAGGCCCGAGTCGCCGGTGATCAAGACGCCCACGCCCAGCACGTCCATGAACACGCCGTGCATGATGACGCGCTGCGCCAGCTTCTTGGATAAATACACGCGCAGGAAGTCGATCACCTGCGCCGCGGGCAGCGGGGTCGAGAACAGGGGAATGTTCTGCTCGTCGCAGATGGCGAGGATGTCGGGCGGCGTCTCCAGGCCCTGGGCGATGATCAGGGCCGGCGGGCCACCACCGATCAGCTCGCCGATCACGTGGGTGCGCGAGCTGGATTTCAGGCGGTGGTAATAGTTCAGTTCCTGGTGTCCAAAGACCTGGATCCGGCCCGGGTGGATCAGGTTCAGGTGGCCGACCTGGTCGGCGGCCGAGGCCGCGTCACCCGCGATCTGCCGCTCGCCGCCGGGGAAACCCGCGAACCAGCCCAACTGGAGGCTGTCGCGGTTGTCATCGTACAAACGCTGGATGGTCAGCGGAGTCTGCAGCATGGGCATATCGTTCCGTACGCGGCGAATTGCCGCGCAGACAGTTTAGCCTAAAGCTTGCAGACTGGGCTGCCAGTTGATGATGCGTTCGTGGACCGACTTCGGATCCGGATCGGTGGCCAGCGCGTTGCGCACGGCTTCGTCCGAGAACAGCTCGGCGATTTCCGACAGGATTTCGAGGTGCTGCTGGGTCACGTGGTCCGGGATCAGGAGGAAGAACAGCAGGCTGACCGGCTGGCCGTCGGGCGATTCGAAGGGAATCGGTTCCTTCAGGCGCACAAAGGCCGCCAGCGGCGACTTCAGGCTCTTGGAGCCCTTGATCCGCCCGTGCGGCACGGCGACGCCATGGCCGAGTCCAGTGGAGCCGAGGCGCTCGCGTGCGAACAGGTTGTCCGACACCGTGGAGCGGGCGATGCCGCAGTTGTTCTCGAAAATCAAGCCAGCCTGCTCGAATGCACGCTTTTTGCTGGAAACTTCCAGATCCAACTGCACGTTCTCGAGCGAGAGGATTTTGCTAAGGTTCGTCATAACTTGTATGCCATGCACAGGGTGGGGTGTGCTTGCGAGGCGGAATTATAGGCCTGTTTCAGGACGGTGACATTCGATTTCGCATCTGTACAGGCATACAGTCACCTACATGGGGACGGTACGGCGAAAGCGTAGTGTTTTGCCATGAAATCGGCTTAGCAATTTAACGCAATTTCCTAAGCGAAATCGCAGGGAAAGCGGCGCAAATGGAGGTGCGAAAGCCTTCGCACCATCTTTTCCATGCATTGTGCCCGTTTTTTGAGCACGACGTTTGGATGCCGTTTTTGTATCAAAAACTTGCGCCGAGTGTGGCTGAAAACGCACAGCCGGCTTGCAAGCGTACACNNGGTTATTGACGCGCGGTGCGCAGGTTGGACGGCTTGCCGGTGCTGAAATTGGCGCGCCAGGGATTGATGTCGAGTCCGCCGCGGCGGGTATAGCGTGCGTACACCGCCAGCTTGGTCGGCTTGCACTGGCGCAGCACGTCCATGAAGATGCGCTCGACGCATTGCTCGTGGAATTCGTTGTGCTCGCGGAAGCCGATCAGGTACTTGAGCAGGCCTTCCTGGTCGATCTGCGGACCGACATAGCGGATCTGCACGGTGCCCCAGTCCGGCTGGCCGGTGACGAGGCAATTCGATTTCAGCAGGTGCGACACCAGGGTTTCCTCGACCGGCGCTTCCGTCTGGTTGGCGCTCA
>NZ_DKJX01000091.1:0-10229 GCF_002454935.1 Massilia sp. UBA6681 | reverse complement strand
GCTGTCCGATACGCCGCTGGCCGCCGCCGAGGCCCAGCGCCCGGGCCCGGCAAGCGTGCTGGCCGACCTCGGGCGCGACTGGCAGCTCGCCTTCCCCGGCAGCGCGGCCACGCGGCTGATGCCGCAGCTGCGCTCCTGGACGGACGAAGAGGCGACCCGCTACTTCTCGGGCGTGGCGACCTACAGCAAGACCGTCAGGCTGGACGCCGCCCAGCTTGCGGGCCAGCGCGTGCTGCTGGACTTCGGGCCGGGCACGGCGCTGGCGAGCACGCCCAGGGTGCCGGCCGGCATGCGCGCCATGCTGGACAGCCCGGTGCGCGAGGCGGCCGAGGTCTGGGTCAACGGCAAGCGCGCCGGCGCGGTCTGGCATCCGCCGTATCGCGTCGACGTGACGCAGTACCTGGCCCCGGGCAGCAATCGCATCGAGGTCAAGGTCGCGAACCTGGCCCTGAACGCGCTGGCGGGGCAGGCGCTGCCGGATTACCGTCTGCTGTCGGCGCGCTACGGCCAGCGTTTCGTTCCCCAGGATACGCAATTGATCGCGCCGCGCCCGGCAGGCATCCTCGGGCCGCTCAAGCTGGTCGGGGAAAAGATGCTGTGAAACGCCGGGCTCATGGCTGGAGTACGTATTGCCCGGGCGCAGGCCCCAGCCCGGCGCCGCCCGCCGGCGGGGCGATCCAGGGCCCGGCGTGTTCGGCCAGCCAGGCCTCCCAGGCCGGCCACCAGCTGCCCTGCTGCACCGGCGTGTCGTGCTGCCAGCGCTCGGGATCGACGTAGGGCGCAGCGGCCGTCCGTGTCGTGAGCTGGTAGCAGCGCCCCGGCCCGCCGGGCGGCGCCACCACGCCGGCATTGTGGCCGCCGCTGGTCAGGAGGAACGTCACCTCGCTATCGGTCAGGAGTCCGATCTTGTACACCGAACGCCAGGGAGCGACGTGGTCGGTGCGGGTGCCGAGCGCGAACAGCGGCGCGTCGATGTCGGTGAGCGCGATCGGCTTGCCGTCGACCAGGTAGCGCGCGCTGGCCAGGTCGTTCTTCAGGAACAGGCGGCGCAGGTACTCGGTGTGCATCCGGTAGGGCATGCGGGTGGCGTCGGCGTTCCAGGACATCAGGTCGGTCTGCTGGTCCGGCAGGTCGAGCAGGTAGTGGCGCAGCCGCCGCGACCACACCAGGTCGTTCGAGCGCAGCAGCTGGAAGGCGCCCGCCATCTGGCGCGTCTCGAGGTAGCCCTGGCTCCACATGGACGCTTCCAGGAAGCTGATCTCGCTCTCGTCGACGAACAGCGACAGCTCGCCCGGCTCGGTGAAATCGACCTGGCCGGCGAGCAGGGTCAGGCTGGCCAGGCGCCGGTCGCGCTCGCGCGCCATCGCGGCGGCGGCGATCGCCAGCAGCGTGCCGCCCAGGCAGTAGCCGCAGGCATTGACCCTGGGTGCACCGGTATCGCGCACGATGGCGTCGAGGGCTGCGTTGACGCCGAGCCGGCGGTAGTCGTCCAGGCCCAGCTCGCGGTCGACGCCGGATGGATTCTTCCACGAGATCATGTAGACCGTGTGGCCATGCTCGACCAGGTAGCGCACCAGGGAATTGTGGGGCGACAGGTCGAGGATGTAGTACTTCATGATCCAGGCCGGCACCACCAGCAAGGGCGTCGCATGCACCTGGGGCGTGGCCGGGTCGTAGCGGAGCAATTCCATCAGGCGGTTGCGCAGCACCACCTTGCCGGGCGTGAGCGCCACGTCCTGCCCCGGACGAAAATGCGGCGCCGGGGGCTTGCCCAGGACCGTGCGCCAGGCCTCGCCCAAGGCGCGCCAGCTGCCGGCGACCAGGTTCATGCCGCCCCGCTCGAAGCTGACGCGCTGTACCACCGGATTGGTCAGGACGTAGTTCGAGGGCGCGACGCCGTCGAGCAGCTGGCGCGCGACGAAGGTGGCGACGTCGGCGTGGTGGCGCGACATGCCGCGCACGCTGCGGGGGGCGCGATGCCACCACTGCTGCTGCAGCAGGAAGCCCTGGCTCAGCACGTTCCAGGGCCAGCGCTGCCAGTCGGGATCGGCGAAGCGCTTGTCCTGCGCCAGCGGCTCCACCGGTCCGGCCACGTCGGCCAGGGCGGCGCCGGCCGCGTAGCGCAGCCAGCGCATGCTCGAGGACATGGCCTGGAACGCGAGTTCGGCCTGCTTGTTCGGCGAGAAGGCCAGGTGGGTGCACCAGTCGAACCAGGCCACGGCCAGCGCCGCCGGCGAGACCTGGCCGGTGAAGCGGCCGAGCCAGGCCTGCAGCGCCAGGTCGATGCCGGCGTGGTCGGGCTCGACCTCGGGATAGCGGTGGCGCGTGCCCTGCCAGTCGCTGGCGTCGCGCTCGTGCACGCCGCCGGGTGGGAAGCCGGGCTGGTTCATGGGCCGGTGCGCGCGTATTCAGTGCGCCAACAGGACCGGCAGCGGCGCGCGGTCGAGCAGCAGGCGGGTCACGCCGCCCAGCACGATTTCGCGGTAGCGGCTGTGGCCGAAGGCGCCGGTCACCAGCAGGCCGGCGCCGCAGGCCTGAGCGACGCCCAGCAGGGCCTCGCCGACGGGGGCCCCGGTGCGCTCCACCACCACCTCGACGCGCACCCCGTGGCGCGCCAGGTAGAGCGCCATGTCGGCGCCCGGCTCCTCGCCGTGCAGGCCGGATTCGAGGTCCGGGTTGACCAGCGCCAGGCGCACCGCGCCGGCGCGCGCCAGGAGCGGCATGGCGGCGCCGATGGCGCGGATCGCCTGGGCGCTGCCGTCCCAGCCGATCACCACGCTGTCGGCGATCGGCGCGTCGCCGTAGGAAGGCGGCACGGTCAGCACCGGGCGCACGCCGTGCATGGCCAGGTACTGCGGCAGGCCGCGCACCGTCGCGGCGTCGCCCGCGTCCTGGCCGGTCACGACCAGGTCGGCATAGCGCGCCTGCAGCAGCAGGGCGTCGCGGTTCTCGTCCTCGACCAGGCGTTCCTCGACCGAGGCCACGCCCAGCTGGCCGGCGCGCGCGGCGAAGCGCTGCAGGCTTGCCCGCGCCGTGCTGCGCAGGGAGTCGAATTCTTCGACCGGCGCCCCCGCCATCGAGCCGGTAAGCATGGCGTAGGCGGGCCAGGACATGCCGGTGGCGGCGCAGCCCACCAGATGCGCCTCGTGGCTGTTGGCGAGCCAGGCGGCCGCCCGCAGGCGGGCGTCGAGCAGCGGGCTTTCGTCGACATGGACAATGATGGTCTTGTACACGGCAGCACCTCCTGTGAATACGTCGCGGCAGCGATGACTCTACGCCGAGTGGAGGGCTGCGTCAGACGTGCGGCTGATGCAAATCAAATCTTTGTCGAATTCCCCTGTGTTCATGCGCCGCGGTAGCGGATGGCGTCGATGACCAGGCCCAGCGCACGCGAGGAATGGCGCCGGCTCGGGTAGAAGGCGTGCAGGCCGGGGAAGCTCGGGCACCAGTCTTCCATCACGCTCGTCAGGCGCCCGGCCCGGACGTGGCCGGCGACCATGTCCTCGGGCAGGAAGGCCAGGCCGTTGCCGCTCAGTGCGGCATCCAGGTGGTGGCTGACATCGTTGAAGACGGCCTGGCCGCGCACCCGCGCCTCGATGTCCTCGCCCTCGTGGCGCAGTTCCCAGGCGTAGATGCCGCCGCTGCTGGACAGGCGCAGCGTGATGCAGTTGTGCTTCATGAGGTCGGCAACCGAGGCCGGTAGCGGGCGCCGCTCGAAGTAGGCGGGCGCGCCGACGATGCGCATCGGGACGTCGCTCGTGAGGCGCACGGCGATCATGTCCTTGTCGACCTGGTCGCCGTGGCGTACGCCGATGTCGAAGCGCTCGGCGGCGATGTCGACGATGCGGTAGTCGGCACTGAACTCGACGTGCAGGTCGGGGTATTGCGGCAGCAGCGGGGCGATGCGCGGCCACAGGACCTGTTCGACCACGTGGTCGACGGCGGTGATGCGGATGGTGCCCACCGGCTTGTCGCCGAGGTCGCTGATGTCGGCGATTTCGGCCTCGATCTCTTCCAGCCTGGGGGCGACGTTCTGGATCAGGCGCTCGCCCGCCTCGGTGGGCGAGACGCTGCGCGTGGTGCGCTGGAGCAGGCGCACGCCCAGGCGCTGTTCGAGCGAGCGCACGATGTGGCTGAGCGCCGACTGGGTCATGCCCAACCTGGCCGCGGCACGGGTGAAGCTGCGTTCGCGCGCGACGGCGAGGAACACGAGGATGTCGTTGATGTTGTCGCGAGCCATCGATAAGGGCATGTGTGGGAATTATGCAAATTTTCTCACGAATCAGGCGGCTCATTCATGACGTGCATTCATAAGCCCATGCAATTTCCAGTACGTTTTTTGCTACCGTCCGCCGCTACCATGCTCCTTTTGCACGAACATGGAAGGATCCAGCATGACTGTCAACGCATACGGCGCCCACGCGGGCGACCAGCCCCTCGGCCCGATCGCCATCACCCGCCGCGCGCCCGGCCCGCACGACGTCGAGATCGACATCGCCTTCTGCGGCGTCTGCCATTCGGACCTGCACCAGGTGCGCGGCGAATGGGCCGGCACGGTCTACCCCTGCGTGCCGGGCCACGAGATCGTCGGGCGGGTGGCCGCCGTCGGCGCCCACGTAGGAGGCTTCGCGGTGGGCGACCTGGTCGGCGTCGGCTGCATGGTCGACAGCTGCCGCAGCTGCCCCGACTGCGACGCGGGCCTGGAAAACTACTGCGACGGCATGGTCGGCACCTACAATTCGCCGACCCCGGACGCGCCCGGCCATACGCTGGGCGGCTATTCAGAGCGCATCGTCGTGAACGAGCGCTACGTGCTTCGGGTGCGCCACGATCCCTCCCAGCTGGCGGCGGTCGCGCCGCTGCTGTGCGCGGGCATCACCACCTGGTCGCCGCTGCGCCATTGGCAGGCCGGCCCCGGCAAGCGGGTGGGCATCGTCGGCATCGGCGGCCTGGGCCACATGGGCATCAAGCTGGCGCGTGCGCTGGGCGCCCACGTGGTGGCCTTCACCACCTCGGAATCGAAGCGCCGCGACGCCGAGGCGCTGGGCGCGCACGAGGTCGTGGTCTCGCGCGATCCGGAAGCCATGGCGGCGCAAGGGAGGCGCCTCGACCTGATCGTGAATACCGTGGCGGCCCCGCACGACCTCGACGCCTACCTCAGCCTGCTGAAGCGCGACGGCACCATGGTGCTGGTCGGCGCGCCATCCTCGCCGCATCCGTCGCCGCAGGTCTTCAACCTGATCATGAAGCGCCGCGCGCTGGCCGGCTCGATGATCGGCGGGATCCCGGAAACCCAGGAGATGCTGGATTTCTGCGCCGAACACGGCATCGTCGCCGACATCGAGATGATTCGAGCAAGCGAGATCAACGCCGCCTACGAACGCATGCTGGAAGGCAAGGTCAAGTACCGCTTCGTGATCGACAGCGCCACCCTCAAGGCTTGAGGGAAAGCGCTGCTGCGGGCTTCCATGGCAGACTAGGGTTTTGCCGCACTGGAGTCCGCATGAACGAACACATCCTCCCTGTCCCCCTCGAGAAGGCCTACCGGCTGCTCACGCATGGCCCGACCGTGCTGGTGTCGAGCAGCCATGAGGGCGTGGACAACGTCATGGCCGCGGCCTGGGCCTGCGCCCTCGATTTCGCCCCGCCCAAGCTCACCGTGGTGCTCGACAAGTCGACCCGCACCCGCGCGCTGGTCGAGGGCAGCGGCAGCTTCGTGATCCAGCTGCCGACGGTAGCGCAGCTGCGCCTGACCCATGAGGTGGGGAACCGCTCGCTCGATGCCGAGCCGGACAAGCTGGCGCGGGCCGGCGTCGTCTTGAAACGCATGGAAGGCGTGGCGGCGCCGCTGGTGGAAGGCTGCTCGGCCTGGCTGGCCTGCAGTCTGGTGCCGGAACCGCACAACCAGCAGGCCTACGACCTGTTCATCGGCGAGGTGACGGCCGCCTGGGCCGATGCGCGCGTGTTCCGCGACGGCCACTGGCATTTCGAGACGGCCGATCCGTCCTGGCGCAGCATCCACCACGTCGCCGGCGGCAACTTCTATGCGATCGGCGAAGCGATGCGCGCCGCCGACTGAGGCCGCCGCGCCCCGGGGAAGCACTAATGCGGGCCGCGGGGATCGGACTTGACGGGCTGGGCGGCGGCGGTCTTGATCTCGGTGCCCTGGTGCAGCGAGATGCGCCAGCCTTCGGGCTGGCGGGTCCAGACCCGCACGTAGCGGCCGCGCAGCGGCTGGGCCGCGCCGAGGTCGAGGCGGGCGGCGCGCCAGGTGCCGGTGACGATCGCCACGTCCTCATTCACGACCTCGACCTCCATGTCTTCCAGCCCATAATTGCGGATGCGGTACTCGTCGCGCGCCAGCGCCTGCAGGAACTCGGTCTTGGAACGCAGCCTGCCGTTGGTCTCGACGTGGCGATAATTGCCGCCCATGAGGCGGCGCAGCAGCTCGATGTCGCGTTCGTTCAGCGCGAGGGCGCGCTGGCGCTCGGCTTCACGCACGCCGAGTCTGGCATCGCGCGCGGCGGGATCGGAGGCGGCGGCGTGGAAGGGCAGCAACAGGCTGGCGAGGTAAAGGAGGACGGCGGGAAGAGGGCGCATGGCTAGTCTCGAATCATACTGCAACGACGATGGGACGGCTTTCCTTAGAATAATGTCACAGATTTACCGGAATGCGACACATTGTTGGTACTTGTGACACGTTAATTTTGTGTCGGAAATGCAGTATCTGTTACAGTTCCACCTGGACGGCAGCCACGCCGTTAATTGATCACACGGACGTTATGCCTGCTGCCCCACTGCCTCCCGACGAACTTGACCGGCTGTCGATGCTCGACGCCCTCCACCTGCTCGATACCCCGCCCGAACCGGTGTTCGACCGCGTCACCCGCCTGGCCAGCCGCATGCTGGACGTGCCGATGGCGCTGTTCTCGCTGGTCGATGCCGACCGCCAGTGGTTCAAGTCGCGCGTCGGGATGGAACCGGGACAGACGCCGCGCGAACATGCCTTCTGCGCCCATGCGATCGGCATGAGCGCGCCGCTGGTGGTGCAGGACGCGCTGGAGGACGGGCGCTTCAGCGACAACCCGCTGGTCAACGGTCCGCCGAACATCCGTTTCTATGCCGGGGTGCCGATCCGCACCACGGCCGGCCTGGCGATCGGCACCTTGTGCGCGCTCGACACCAGACCGCGCACGCTGAGCGAGGACGAAGCCGGGGTGCTGAACGACCTGGCCGCGATCCTGACCAAGGAAGTGCAGTACCGCGAGCGCATGGCGGTAGCGCGCGAGCAGCTGGCGCGTTCCAGCGCGGTGCTGGGCGCCAGCGAGGCGCGCTTCCGCAGCGTGTTCGACATCGCCAGCGTGGGCATCGCGCTGGTGGCGCCGGATGGCGGCTGGATCAGCGTCAACAAGGCCCTGTGCGACATCGTCGGTTATGGCGAGGAAGAGCTATGGAGCCGCACTTTCCGCCAGATCACCCACCCGGACGACGTCGACCTCGGCATGGACCAGATGCGCGCCATCCAGCGGGGCGAGCTCGACGGGTTCCGGCTCGAGAAGCGCTACATGCGCAAGGATGGCAGGCCGGTATGGGTCGCCCTTGACGTCTCGACCAAACGCAATGCCGCGGGGCAGGTCGAATACACGGTCGCGGTCATCAAGGACATCGACGCCCAGAAGGCGGCCCAGGATGCGCTGTCCGCCCTGAATGCCGACCTGGAACGCCGGGTACAGGCGCGCACCGCCGAGCTGCACGCGCGCGAGGCGGAAATCCGCAGCGTGGTGGAAAACGCCTACGACGCCTATATCAGCCTGGACGAGGAGGGCCTGGTCACGGCCTGGAACCGCCAGGCCGAGGACACCTTCGGCTGGCCGCGCGACGAGGCCCTGGGCCGCAGCCTGGACGAGCTGATCATCCCGGAAGAATACCGCGAGCGCCATCGCCACGGCATGCAGCGCTTCCTGGCGACCCGGCTCGCCAGCGCCGTCGACCAGCGCCTGGAACTGCCGGCGCTGCGGCGCGACGGCAGTGCGCTGACGGTCGAGGTGCGCATCCGCGCGCTCGAATCGAACGGGCGCACCATGTTCAGCGCCTTCCTGCACGACATCACCGAGCGCAAGCAGGAACAGGCCCAGCGCGAATACGAGAACCGGCACGACCTGCTCACGGGCCTGTTGAACCGGCGCGCGCTGCTGGAAGCGATTCCCGTGGCCCAGTCGCGCGCCAGCCGCAGCGGCAAGGCGGTCGGCATGCTGTTCATCGACCTGGACGGCTTCAAGGCGGTGAACGATTCGCTCGGCCACGAGGCGGGCGACATCTTGCTGCGCGAGATCGCTGGGCGCCTGCGCGCCGGGGTGCGCAAGACCGACAGCGTCTACCGCCTGGCCGGCGACGAGTTCACCGTGCTGCTCGAAGACATGGCCGACACCTTCGACGATGCCCACACCGTGGCCGAAAAGCTGATCTCGAGCATTTCCGAGCCGGTGATGCTGCCGGGACGGGCGATGCGCGTGCGCGCCAGCATCGGCATCTCGCTCGACAGCGGCAAGGCCGTGCGCGCGCCGGAGGAACTCCTGAAGGAAGCCGACCACTTCATGTACCAGGCCAAGAAGGCCGGGCGTGGACGCGTGTGTTCGGCGCGCTCTCCTTACTAAGCCTTATCCGAGTTCCAGGTGTCCAAAAAAGTTGCTTGACCTTCCCATCGTGGGAAGGAATATCCTTCGGGTATGGCATTCCATGATTGAAGGAAGCAAATGGACACAAGAACGCATCCCGAGGGCGCGACCCTCCTGAGTATCGAAGGCATGACCTGCGCGTCCTGCGTGGCCCGGGTCGAAAAGGCCTTGCAGAAGGTGCCCGGCGTAAGCACGGCGACGGTCAACCTGGCCACCGAGAAGGCCAGCGTGCATGGCGCCGCCGCGCTCGACGCGCTGCTGGCGGCGGTGCGCGCGGCCGGCTACGAAGCCGCCGCGGCGCTGGCGCCCGGCAGCGCTCGTCCGGACAGGGGCGAAAAGACCGCCGCCGGCCTGCCGGCCTGGTGGCCGGTGGCCCTGAGCGCGCTGCTGAGCATGCCGCTGGTGGCGCCGATGCTGGTGCAGCCCTTCGGCCTGAACCCGATGCTGCCCGGCTGGCTGCAGCTCATCCTGGCGACCCCGGTCCAGTTCTGGCTGGGCGCGCGCTTTTACCGGGCCGGCTGGAAGGCCTTGCGTGCCGGCAGCGGCAACATGGACCTGCTGGTCGCGATCGGCACCAGCGCCGCCTACGGCCTGTCGCTGTACCTGCTGCTGGCGGGCAGTCACCACGGCACGCCCCACCTGTACTTCGAATCCTCGGCGGTGGTGATCACCCTGGTCCTGCTCGGCAAGTGGCTGGAGGCGCGCGCCAAGCGCCAGGCGGTGGCGGCGATCGGGGCGCTGGAAGCCCTGCGCAGCAACGACGCCCTGGTGCGGCGCGACGGCCGCGACCAGCGCATACCGCTGGCCGAACTGCGGGTGGGCGAGCTGATGGTGGTGCGGCCCGGGGAACGGGTGCCCGCCGACGGCAGCGTGGAAGAAGGGCGCAGCCACCTCGACGAATCCCTGCTGACCGGCGAATCCCTGCCGGTGGCGAAGGGGCCGGGCGATCGCGTGGCGGGCGGCGCCGTCAACGCCGACGGCCTGCTGCTGGTGCGCGCCACCGCGGTCGGCAGCGAGACGATGCTGTCGCAGATCATCCGCATGGTGGAAGACGCGCAGGCGGTCAAGGCGCCGATCCAGCGCCTGGTGGACCGCGTCAGCGCGGTGTTCGTGCCGTCCGTGCTGCTGGTGTCGCTCGTCACGCTGCTCGGCTGGGGCCTGGCGACGGGCGACTGGCAGGCGGCGCTGCTCAATGCGGTGGCGGTGCAGGTGATCGCCTGTCCGTGTGCGCTCGGCCTGGCCACGCCCGCCTCGATCATGGTCGGCACTGGCGCCAGCGCCCGCCACGGCATCCTGATCAAGGATGCGGAGGCGCTGGAAACCGCGCATGCGGTAGGCGTGGTGGTGTTCGACAAGACCGGCACCCTGACCGAAGGCCGTCCGCGCCTGGCCGCGCTCGAAGGCGCCGACGGCGAGCGGGTCCTGCGCCTGGCCGCGGCCGTACAGCAGGCCAGCAGCCATCCGCTGGCGCATGCGGTGCTGGAGGCCGCGCAGGCGCGCGGCGTCGCGCTGCAGCCGGTGGCGAACGCCCGGGCGCTGCCCGGGCGCGGGGTG
>NZ_DKJX01000032.1:0-68440 GCF_002454935.1 Massilia sp. UBA6681 | reverse complement strand
CGGGCCGGCCGCCGAACCAATGGCGGCGCCGGCTGCCGCGCCACCCAGGGCGCCGACGCCGGTGCCGATGATGTGGGTGCCGCCGCTGTCGGTCCAGGATTGCTGGATGTGGCGCGCATCTTCGTCCGAACGGGCGTTCACGCCCATCACGATGCCGCCGCGCTTGATGCCTTCTTCATAGTGGGCAGCACGGTCTTCCGGGATGCCGGCGCCGATCAGCGCGCCGATCAGGCCACCGGTGATGCCGCCGGCGCCGGCGCCGGCCAGGGCCGCTGCCAGCGGGCCGGCGACGACCACGCCCAGGCCAGGCAGCACGAGGGTGGTGCCGACGGCGGCGATGCCTGCCAGGACGGCGCCGATGGTGCCGCCGATGCCGGCGCCGATGCCGGCGCCTTCAGCGGCCTTGCTGCCCAGTTCAGTATCGGTGTCGCCGAAATGGGTCTTGCGTGCATCATCCGACATCATCAGGTTGACGTCGTCCTTGGTGTAGCCACGGGTCGAGATCGAGGAATAGGCGCGCTCTGCGCTGGCGCGGTCGGGGAACAGGCCGGTGACCATGCGGGAATTCTGGGTGTTGTTATTCGAATCGTAGTTACTCATGGCGAATCCTTTCAGAAGGGTCAGGTGCAGGGTCCTGCAAACAGAAATCGGTATTGCAAGTGTTGAAACCTTATGCCCGGGACAAGACCGCTTCTGTTCGCTGACGCACCCTACCGGTTCTTTTCGCTCAACAATTCAAGGCGCCAGAACAGGCGCGTAGATTCGCCGTCTAACGTTCGTTGCCGCACCGACCTGAAGGAGACTGGTCCTTAGACTTTTCTCCATGGCCACGGCAATTCATTCGGGCCTGGGGGTATGATTTCTTACACTTGAAGGAGGTACACCATGTTATTCATCATTTGGATTGTTGTCGGTGGCATTCTGGGCTGGCTGGCCAGCATGGTCATGAAGACCGACGCAGAGCAGGGCATGATTCTCAACGTCGTGGTTGGTATCGTTGGCGCCTTCCTGGGTGGCTGGCTGCTGTCGCCGCTGTTCGGCACCGGCACCATCAACTCCGATGACTTCAGCGTCTCGTCGCTGCTGGTTTCGTTCCTGGGTGCTGTCATCCTGCTGGCGATCGTGAACCTGCTGCGTCGCGGCCGTGTTCGTTAATCAGCAATCGGCTAGCCCTAGCTAAAAACCAACGCTTCATGCGTTGGTTTTTTTACGCCCGCAGTTCCATCGGTCTTTCCGTATGTCCCTACTATCACCCAAACGATTCTGGACCATCCTCGTCACGGCCGCCCTCACGCTGGTCGGCGGGGTGCTCGCGCTCAATTTCATGCCGAGCGAAACACAAATTGAAACCCGCCTGACCCGCCAGTACGATACCAATGATCCGCAGTTCCGCCGCTCGCTCGGGGTCCTGCTCGGTCCACCCATCCTCGAAGGCAACAAGGTCGAGGTCCTGCTCAACGGCGACCAGATCTTCCCGGCCATGCTCGATGCGATCCGCTCGGCCGAGAAGAGCATCACCTTCGAAACCTATATCTACTGGTCGGGCACGATCGGCCAGGAATTCACCGAGGCCCTGATCGAGCGCGCCCGCGCCGGCGTGAAAGTCCACGTGCTGCTGGATTTCATGGGCAGCCTCAAGCTCGACCTGGCCCAGATCGACGCCATGAAACAGGCCGGCGTGCAGGTACAGCGCTACCACAAGCCGGTCTGGTGGAAGCTGGCGCGCCTGAACAACCGCACCCACCGCAAGCTGCTGGTGATCGACGGCGAGGTCGGCTTCACCGGCGGGGTCGGCATCGCCGACCAGTGGCGCGGCAATGCCCAGGACAAGGACCACTGGCGCGACACCCATTTCCGCATCGAAGGACCGGTAGTCGGCCAGGTGCAGGCCGTGTTCAACGACAACTGGACCAAGGCCACCGGCACCGTGCTGGACGGCGCCGATTACTTCCCGGCCCTGCAGCACGTGGGCGACATGCCGGCCCAGATGTTCTCGAGCTCGCCGACCGGCGGGGCCGAGTCGATGCACCTGATGTACCTGATGGCGATCACCTCGGCGCGCAAGACCATCGACCTGTCCGCGGCCTACTTCGTGCCCGACGAGCTCACCATCCGTACCCTGATCGAGGCGGCGAAACGCGGCGTGCGGGTGCGCATCCTGATGCCCGGCGAGATCATCGATTCGGACCTGGTCAAGGCCGCCTCACGCGAGCGCTGGGGCGAGCTGCTCGCAGCGGGCGTCAAGCTGGCCGAATACCAGCCCACGATGTACCACGTGAAGGCCCTGATCGTCGACAACCTGCTGGTGTCGGTCGGCTCGACCAACTTCGACAACCGTTCCTTCAGCATCAACGACGAGGCCAACCTCAACGTGCTGCACGAAGGCTTCGCGCGCGAGCAGACCGCCATCTTCGAGGATGATTGGCGGCGCTCGAGCCCGGTAACCAGGGCGGAACACCGCGAACGGCCGTGGTGGCAGCGCCTGAGCACCGGCGTCGCCTCGCTGTTTAGCGCCCAGTTGTAGGACAAGTTTCTTCTGGAGAACTCCGCGTTTGTCGGTACGAAATACTGGTTGACGATATGTATGGTGATTACGGATACTCTTGCATGCTCCGCGGAGCCCAAGAGTTCCCACTTCCTATACATAGACGCGAATGAAAAAGACCCTCCTCTCGCTGGCCATCCTGACCAGCTTCGCCGCACATGCGGACGAAGGCATGTGGATGCCGCAGCAGCTGCCACAAGTAGCCAAGCAACTGAAAGCCGCCGGCCTCAAGCTGGATCCGTCCACCCTGACCAAGCTGACCGAATTCCCGATGGGCGCGATCGTGAGCCTGGGCGGCTGCTCGGCCTCGTTCGTCTCGCCGCAGGGCCTGGTCGTCACCAACCACCACTGCGTGTACAACAGCATCGCGGTCAACTCCACCCCGGAACGCGACCTGCTGGCGAACGGCTTCCTGGCCAAGACCCTGGGCGAAGAGCTGCCGGCCGCACCGGGCAGCCGTGTCTACGTGACCGAGGAAGTGGCCAACGTCACCAACCAGATCATCACCCCGGACGTCGCCAAGCTGAGCGGCAAGGCACGTATCGACGCCATCGAGAAGAACCAGAAGAAGCTGGTGGCCGAGTGCGAGAAGGATGCCGGCTACCGCTGCACCGTGGCCAGCTTCTACGGCGGCCTGGAGTTCTACCGCCTGAAGCAGCTCGAGATCCGTGACGTGCGCCTGGTGCACGCACCGCCGGCCGGCGTCGGCAAGTTCGGCGGCGACACCGACAACTGGATGTGGCCGCGCCACACCGGCGACTACGGGTTCTACCGCGCCTACGTGAGCAAGGACGGCAAGGCCGCCGAATTCTCGCAAGACAACGTGCCGTACAAGCCGAAGCACGTGCTGAAGATCGCCGACCCGAGCGCCAGCGCCAAGGAAGGCGACTTCGTGATGGTGCTGGGCTACCCGGGCCGCACCAACCGCCATCGCCTGCCGTCGGAAGTCGAATCGACCTTCACCTGGAACTACCCGGCCTTCGTGCAGGCATCGGGCGAGACCCTGGCGATCATCGAGCGCGAGACCAAGAACGACCCGGCCGCCAAGCTCAAGTACGCCGGCCAGATCGCCGGCGTCAACAACTACTACAAGAACCGCAAGGGCATGCTGACCTCGTACGCGAACAGCGACTTCCTGCAGCGTAAGACGGCCGAGCACAATGCCCTGAAGGCCTGGGTCAACGCCACCCCGGCCCGCAAGGCGCAGTATGCCGCCGACATCGAGCAGGCCGAGAAGCTGATCGCCGAGCGCGACGCCAACGCCAAGAAGGGCTTCTACCTGTCGTACGCCCAGCCGAAGTTCCTGTCCTCGGCGCGTTCGCTGTACCGCCTGGCCAACGAACGCACCAAGCCGGACGCCGAACGCAAGACCGGCTTCCAGGAACGCGACCTGGCGCGCTGGACCTCAGTCATCACCGGCCAGGACCGCACCTACGACGAAAAGGTCGACAAGGCGCTGGTGCTGAACTTCCTCACCAAGTACAACGCGCAGCCGGCTGCCGAGCATGACGCCGCCTTCGATGCCGCCCTCGGCATCAAGCCGGGCATGAGCGACGCCGAGCTGAAGGCCGCGCTGGACCGCATCTACGCCGGCTCCAAGCTGGCCAACAAGGAAGAGCGCGCCGCATGGCTGAAGAAGTCGCCGGCCGAGTTCCAGGCCTCGAACGACAGTTTCATCAAGGCCGCCGTCGCGATGTACGACGCGTCGATGCGCGATGAAGCCAAGGAAGAGGAAATGGCGGGCAAGATCCAGCAAGCCTACGGCAACTACATGCGCGCCAAGATCGCCTACATGAACAGCCGCGGCCAGGCCGTCTACCCGGACGCCAACGGCACCCTGCGCGTCACCTTCGGCAAGGTGATGGGCCGTGACGTCGGCGCCGACGGCACCGGTTCCTGGACCGCGTTCACGACCCCGAAAGGCATCGTGGCCAAGCACACCGGCGAAGGCGAGTTCAACGCGCCGGAAGCCCAGCTGGCGGCGATCCAGTCCAAGGACTTCGGCAAGTACGTCGATCCGAAGCTGAAGACCGTGCCGGTCAACTTCCTGGCGACGCTGGACATCACCGGCGGCAACTCGGGTTCCGCCGCGCTGAACTCGAAGGGCGAGCTGATCGGCCTGGCCTTCGACGGCACCCTGGATTCGATCATCTCGGACTGGGACTTCAACAAGGCCATGACCCGCTCGATCCAGGTCGACAGCCGCTACATGCTGTGGAACATGAAGCATGTGGACAAGGCCGACAACCTGCTGAAGGAAATGGGCGTGCAATAAGCACGGCGGCGCCTGCGGGCGCCTTCCCTGAAGCCACGCCGCCGCAAGGCCGCGTGGCTTTTTTCGTTTCATGCCACCGTTCGTGCAGTTCGTCGCGCAACGGATGCGGGCACGCAGACGCGCCGCCATACTCCTTTCATCGATCGTGAAAGGACTGGCATGAACAAGACCTGGCTACTCTGCGGCGCGCTGCTTGCGCTGATTTGCTCCGGCGCGATGGCGCAGGAAACCCCTGACCCGTATGTGAAAGCGCGCACCATCATCGAGGACCTGAGCCGCATCAGCGCGCCCAGCGGCGTGCAGGAGTCGTACAAGACCCGCATCGGCGGCGTCGACCAGTGGCTCAGCGTGCGCGGCCAGGACCGCGCCAACCCGATGATCCTGTTCGTGCACGGCGGCCCCGCTTCCCCGGTCACGCCGACCATGTGGCAGTTCCAGCGCCCGGTCGAGGAATACTTCACGGTGGTGAACTGGGACCAGCGCGGCGCGGGAAAAAGCTATGGCGAGGCCGACCCGGACAAGGTGGGCGAGACGATCCGCATCGAGCGCTACGTCGACGACGCCATCGAAGTGGCCGCGCACCTGAAGGCGAAATACGGCAAGCGCAAGCTCATCCTGATGGGGCACAGCTGGGGCACCATCGTCGGCATGCGTGCGGCCCTCAAGCGCCCCGACCTGTTTCATGCCTATGTCGGCATCGGCCAGGTGCTGAACGTGCGCGAGAACGAGCGCATCAGCTTCGACTACGCCTGGGAGCGCGCCAGGCGCGAGAACAATGCCGAAGCGCTCAAGGAAATGGCATCGATCGCGCCCTACCCCGGCGACCGGCCGATCACGCGCGAGCGCATCGTCATCGCCCGTAAATGGCCGCAACACTACGGCGGCCTGTCCGCGTTCCGCAGCGAATCCGCCTACTTCTTCCGCGGCCCCCTGCTCTCCCCCGAGTACACCCCGAGCCAGGTGAAGGACATCGACAAGGGCAGCGTACTGACGCTGGGCCGCGTGCTGCCGGAATTTCTCGACGTGGATTTTTCGCCCGTGAAGCGCTTCCCGATCCCGGTCGTGATGTTCCTGGGCCGGCACGACTACACGACGCCGGCCGCGCCGACCGTCGCCTGGATGGACGCGGTGGACGCGCCCTACAAGCGCATCGTCTGGTTCGAGCGCTCGGCCCACATGGTGCCGTGGGAAGAGCCGGGCAAGCTTCTCGTCAGCCTGCTGGAGGTCGTCAAGCCGCTGGCGAAATGATCGCCTCCAGCTCGCCGGCAATCTGCTGCGCGAGCTGGTGGATGTGGAAGCCGTCGACGAAACCGTGGTGGGCCTGCACCGAGAACGGCAGCTCCAGGCGGCCGCCCGGCGCGTCGCGGAACTTGCCCCAGGCGAGCGAGGGAATGTCCGGATGCGCCAGCGAGGCGCTGGGATGCTGGATGGAGGTGAAGGCCAGCCAGGGAATGCAGGTGATGAAGACCTGCTCCTTGGCTTCGCGCGGGCCGAGGCCGCGGTAGGCTTCGTTCAGCTCCTTCATGGCCGACGCCTGTTCGCGCGCCGCGATGCCGCGCGCGACGAATTCGCGCAGGTCGTCGGACCAGTCGAACATGGCGAAGTTCAGGTCCTGGTGCTGGTTGATCACGGTGAAGGCCGGCCGCAGGCGCTCGATCCGGAATACCTCGCCGTCCAGCAGGCGGTAGCGGAAGTTCTCCAGCTTGAGCACCGCGCGCAGCACCGCGCACAGCAGCACGTGGAAGGGCGCCAGCTTCTCTTCCCTGCACCACGGCCGGAAGTCCGGCAGCTCCAGCGGAAAACAGATGTTGACCGCGGCGCTGTCCATCGCGTCGAACAGCGCGAAGCGGTCGCGCCGCCGTTCGAACACCTCCATTTATCGGGCCTTGTTCAGGCGGCTGTGGCGCACGCTGTACAGGAAGTAGGTGGCCACGGCCACGCCCATCCAGATGAAGAACACGCGGAAAGTGGCCGGCGACAGGTCCTTCATGATGTACAGGCAGGCACACACCGACAGGCCGGGAATCACATAGGGACCGAAAGGCACGCGGAAGTGGCCCGGCTCGCCGGGACCCTGCTTGGCGCGAATCACCGGCACGGCGATCGACACCACGATGAAGGCGGTCAGGGTGCCCATGCTCACCATGTCCCACAGGAAGGTGGCGTCGACCAGGCCGGCCACCGCGCCCACCACCAGGCAGACGATGATGGTGTTGGCGGTCGGCGCCAGGGTGCGCTTGTTCACCTTCTGGAAGGTCTTCGGGATCAGGCCGTCGCGGCTGATCGCATACAGGATGCGCGTCTGGCCGTAGATCGTCACCAGGGTCACCGAGAACACCGACACCACCGCGCCGGCCGACAGCACCAGCGCCGGCCAGGCCTGGCCGGTGACGTTCTGCAGGATCACCGACAGGCCGGCTTCCTGGCCTGCGAACATGCGGGCGGGCTGGGCGCCCATCGCGGCCACCGCCACCAGCAGGTAGAACACGGTCACGATCAGGAGCGCCGACAGGATCCCGATCGGCACGTTGCGGCGCGGGTTGTTCACCTCCTCGCCGGCGGTGGCGATGGTGTCCAGGCCGATGAAGGAGAAGAACACGGTGCCGGCGGCGGCGGTCACGCCGGCCATGCCCACGAAGCCGCTGTCGGGGTCGGGGCTGAAGAAGGGCGTGAAGTTGGCGGCGTCGAAGCCGGTAAAGGCGATCACGACGAAGAAGATCAGGATGGCCAGCTTGACCAGCACCATGATGGAGTTGGTGGTCGCCGATTCCCTGGTGCCGCGGATCAGCAAGATGCAGCACATCGCCACCAGGATCACCGGCGGCAGGTTGAAGTTACCGGGATTGACGTGGACGTTGTGGTGGTCGGACACGAACATCGGCGAGCGCAGGTGGGCCGGAATCTCCCATCCGAAGGCATTCGACAGGAAGTTGTTCAGGTAGTCCGACCAGCCGATCGCCACCGCGCTTCCCGCCAGGCCGTATTCGAGCAGCAGGCAGGCCGCCACGATGAAGGCGGCGAACTCGCCCACGGTCGCGTAGGCGAAGGAATACGAGGAGCCGGCGGCGGGCACGCGGCCGGCCAGTTCGGCGTAGCACAGCGCAGTCAGGCCGGCGGTGACGGCGGCGAGCAGGAAGGACAGGATCACGGCCGGACCGGCCTTCGGCACCGCCTCGACCATCGTGAAGAAGATGCCGGTGCCGACCGTGGCGCCGACGCCGATCATGGTCAGCGGGAACAGGCCGAGCGATCGCTGGAGGCCGCCGCCGCTGCTTTCTTCGTCATGCTGACGTTCGGCTGTTTTGGTGCGGATCAGCTTTTGGCCAAGGGTCAGATTCACGGCATGTCCTTTGTGAAGAAGCTTCGGCAGCGCTCCGGTCAAGCGCTCATCTAAAAGCAGCGATTATATGGGTTTTGTGTTCTCGCAATAAAATTGTTTGCTCAAAGATGCATTTACTCAGCATCTTTTGATAGAATGCTCCCGTCCGCACCGATTGCCCATCGCGTCCGGGCCAATTTTTTGGCCTTAAACATGCATCATTAATACATCTATCAAGGAACCCATCATGATCTCGAGCGCTTCCCGTCCGTACATCGACGCTTCCGTCCCCGTCCTGCGCGACCACGGCCTGGCCATCACCACCACCTTCTACCGCAGCATGTTCGAGGCCCATCCGGAGCTGAAGAACCTGTTCAACATGGGCAACCAGGCCAGCGGCGTGCAGCAGCAATCGCTGGCCTCGGCGGTGTTCGCGTACGCCGCCAACATCGGCAATGCCGCGGCGCTCGGTCCGGTGGTGAACCGCATCGTGCACAAGCACGCCGCGGTGGGCATCCGTGCCGACCATTACCCGATCGTCGGCCACCACCTGCTCGGCGCCATCAAGACCGTGCTGGGCGATGCCGCCACCGAGCCGCTGCTCAAGGCCTGGGAAGAGGCCTACACCTCGCTGGCGCGCCTGTTGATCGATGCGGAAGCGAAGATGTACGAGGAAGCCGGCGTGCAGCCGGGCGAGACGCGCGCGATGCGCGTAACGGAAGTGGTGCGCGAGAGCGACAACGTGGTCTCCATCCGCTTCGTCCCGGCGGACGGCGGCGCCCTGCCGCCCTTCAAGGCCGGCCAGTACCTGAGCGTGGCGGTCGAGTTCAGCGACGGCCGCCGCCAGCTGCGCCAGTACAGCCTGTCGGATGCCCCCGGCAAGGACAGCCTGCGCATCTCGGTCAAGCGCGAAGACGGCGGCGCCCATCCGGCCGGTGAAGTGTCGACCTGGCTGCACGACAACGTGAACGTGGGCGACGTGCTGCACGTGATCCACCCCTTCGGCGACTTCCTGCCGGATACCGAATCGAACGAGCCCGTGGTGCTGCTCTCGGCCGGCGTCGGCATCACGCCGATGATCGCGGCGCTGAACCGCATCGCGACCGTGAACCCGGAGCGCCGCGTGATCTTCGCCCACGCCGCACGCAACGCGGCGCACCACCCGCACCAGGCGGACATCGCCAGCGCCAAGGCGCGCATGCCGCACCTGCACGTGGTGACGTTCTACGAAGAGGAAGAGGCAAGCGCCGCCCTGAAGGGCAAGATGGAGCTGACGCGCCTGCCCTCGTGGCCGCGCGGCGAGACCGATGTCTACATGTGCGGCCCGCTGCCCTTCATGCAGGCGCAGTGGAATGCGCTGCTGGCGGCAGGCGCACCGGCGAGCCGCTTGCACCGCGAGGTGTTCGGTCCGGACCTGCTCGATAATTTGCTCTAAGCGAGGCCTTGCTTTACGTAGGGTGGGCGGCTCGTAATGAGGGCCACCGGCCCTCATTACCCCACGCGGTGATAGCTGCAACATGAAACTTCGCGGCTGTTCTGGCGCTGGTTGAACGCGTGGGCAGGAAACCTGCCCACCCTACAAATATTAATCGAGCAGATGCACGTTGCGGCCGGTAACGCTGCGCTGCGCCGGATGCCCATACACCCGGATCCCGCCCGAGCCGCCGCCATGCGCCACCAGCGATTGCTTGACGGTGGCGCGAATCCCGCCCGAACCATCGGCCGCCAGGTCGGCGTCCTGCGTCGACAGCGCGGCCAGGTCCACGCTGCCCGAGCCTGCGACACGGGCATTGAGCGAACGCACCGCGCCGCCGGCCTGCAGCACGCCCGAACCGGCCACGCTGGCGCGCACGTAGTCGCCGCGGATCTCGCCGACGTGCATGCGGCCCGAACCCGCCAGGCTCAGGTCGGCGCTGGCGCTGCGCAGTTGGCCCGCGTCGAGGACGCCCGAGCCGCTCACGCGCGCATGCAGGCTGTCGACCTTGCCGGACAGGGCTACCGTCCCGGAACCGCTCTTGCGCACCTCCAGCGGCGCGCCGTTCAGGTCGCGCACGACCACCTGGCCGGAACCGCCGGCACGCACCTCGGTCAGGCGCGGCGTGGTGTAGACGATGCGCACCGGTGTCCTGCTGCGCAGCTGGCGCTCGTTGGAGATCTTCAGGGTATTGCCCTGCGCCTCGGTGCGGATATAGGGCAGCAGGTTGCCGTCGGCTTCGACCAGCAGCGAAGGCGCCTGGCCGACCCGCACCTCGACCTGCATCGACCCGCTCACTTCCAGCACGCCGTGCGCCGCGACCTGGCGCTGGTCGCGCGCGGCGATGCCGTCGCCCTCGACCGCGTTGTCGCTGAAC
Source organism: Massilia sp. UBA6681 (assembly GCF_002454935.1). Lineage (NCBI taxonomy): Bacteria > Pseudomonadati > Pseudomonadota > Betaproteobacteria > Burkholderiales > Oxalobacteraceae > Massilia > Massilia sp. UBA6681. The sequence continues at coordinate 57,950 of NZ_DKJX01000032.1, read as the reverse complement.
ACCGTGCGCATGCGCACGTCGCCTTCGTTCGGCGACACGATGATGGCGCAGCCGCTCAGGGAAGCGACAGCCGCGGCGATGGTGGCAAGGGCGATGAGACGCATGGCGAAAATCCTCTGTGGTTGTTAACTGGTGCGACTTTAACAACCACCTCGCATGCCCGCTTGCCCCGTGCGACAGGCTGCAAGAAACGATAGCTGAGCTGCGGTTGCGCGCCGCCAGCCGCCCCGCGTCAGCCCACGCGCATGCTGCCGAACAGTTCCTTGTATTCACGCGGCTGCGAGCGCCAGTATTGGGGCGGCGCGAACACCTGCTCGCCCAGCTGGGCCGCCGCATGCCAGGGCCAGCGCGGGTCGTACAGCATGGCGCGCGCCAGGCCGATGAGGTCGGCCTGGCCCTGCTGCAGGATGCTTTCCGCATGCTGCGCCTCCGTAATCAATCCCACGCCGATGGTCGGCATGCCGGTCTCCTCCTTGATGCGCTGCGCGAACTCGACCTGGTAGCCCGGCCCCACCGGGATCTTCTGCAAGGGCGACAGGCCGCCGGTCGAGACGTGGATGAAGTCGCAGCCGCGTTCTTTCAGCGCCCGGGCGAAATGCAGGCTCTGCTCGATCTCCCAGCCGCCCTCGACCCAGTCGGTGGCCGAGATGCGCACGCCCACCGCCATCTCCTTCGGCACGGCGGCGCGCACGGCGTCGAACACCTCGAGCGGGAAGCGCATGCGGTTTTCCAGGGAACCGCCGTACTCGTCCTCGCGCAGGTTCGACAGCGGCGACAGGAACTGGTGCATCAGGTAGCCGTGGGCCGCATGCAGCTCGATGCCGTCCAGGCCCAGCGCAGCTGCGCGGCGCGCGCTGGCGACGAAGGCTTCCTTGACGCGCACCAGGCCGTCGGCGTCGAGCGCAAGGGGCAGCGCCTCGCCTTCCGCATGCGGGATGCTTGACGGCGCAAGGGTCTGCCAGCCGCGCGGCTGGCCTGGCGCGATCTGGGCGCCGCCTTCCCATGGCACATGCGTCGAGGCCTTGCGGCCGGCATGGGCCAGCTGGATGGCGATCTTGATGGGGGAGTGCCGGCGCATCGCACGGATCACCGGCGCCAGCGCTTCCTGGTGGGCGTCGGACCACAGGCCCAGGTCATCCGGCGAGATGCGGCCATGCGGCGTCACCGCCGTCGCTTCGATGATGAGCAGGCCGGCGCCGGACAGCGCCAGGCCGCCGAGGTGGATCATGTGCCAGTCGGTCGGCAGGCCGTCGACGGCCGAGTACTGGCACATCGGGGCGATCGCGATACGGTTTGGAAGTTGCAGGGGGCCCAGGGTAACTGGGGAGAAAAGCATGCTGCTCATGAGGCCTCCGCTTGGGGCAAAGGCTTCAGTCTAGCTGGGTGGCGGGTTTGATGCTGCGAGCTTGCCCGAAAAAAAGGGGAAGCAATGCTTCCCCTTGTTCGTCTACTCAGCGGATACGCGTGACCATCAGCCCCGCGCGCAAGCCAACCCGCACATCCGGATTCGGAAACACGACCAGCTCCTCGTCATGCTCCACGCGGTACACGGTCTCGCCATCGGTCGCGATCACATCACCCTTCTTCATCGGCGTGAAGTTCCAGGTCTCGCGCCCCACCGACATGGTGAAGGCATCCGACAGCTTGATTACCTGGCGCGCCGTTGCGAACACGTGCGGCGCCGCCCTGGAGGCAAGGCCGGGCTGCCCGCGCAGCAGGCGATCCAGCGCGGTCGACGCATCGGCGAACTGCGACAGGTCGTTCTGCCCCAGCGTCCCGACCCGCCCCAGCTCCACGGTGCTGCCCGCGGCGCCATGGTGCTCGCTTGAATAGTAGCTGTAGGTGCCCACCGACTTCGGGTTCATGATGACGGCGCCGATCGCCGCCTGTCCCAGCCAGTCGATGAGCGCCTTGCGCGGCTCTTCAAGAATGATCTCGGGCACGATCGCGAACATCGGATAGTGCGATGGCCGGATCGCCGTGTGCAGGTCGAGGTGCCAGCGCTGCGGCCCCGCTCCATCGAAGAAGGCGCAGGTGGCCTGGACCAGCGCATCGGCACGCGCCGCTTCTGCGGTACCGGCCAGCGTCCCGCGATCCGCACGGAACATGCGGTTCAGGTCGGCGTCGATGAAACGCTTGCCCTGGGCGATGGCGTCGATGTTCCCGACGCACAGCATCAGGTCCACCGCCAGCTCGCGCGGGGTGCGCGACAAGGCTTCGATCAGCCAGGCGACCATCTCGATCGGCCCGGTCTCGTCGCCATGCACGCCCACCGACACCAGCACGCTCGCGCGTGCCGGGTCGGGCGTCGCCGCTTTCACCGTCAGGATGCCGGGCGCCGGCAACGCGACCGCGAAGCCGGCGCCTGAAAAGCGCTGCGCGACCGAAGCGAAGTCCGCCTCGGCCAGTGCGCGCACCGCTTCCGGCAGCGCGGAACCCAGGTTCGCGCTCATCCGCTTACGCAGCCAGACGGTCCGGGCTCGAACCTTCCGACAGCGCCCAGACGTCCAGCATGGCCTGCTCGAGCTCGACCGGCTGTGCGAAACCGGTCAGGCCGCGCGCCTCGGTGACTTCCTTGACGGCCGCCAGCGGGTCGCCGCCCTGGCCGGCACGCTCGATCACCTGCAGCAGCAGGCGCTGCTGGGTGCGGCGCAGGGCCTGCATCGCGTAGTTGCGCAGCTGTTCCTGGGCCTTGCTCTGGGCCGGCAGCTTCAGGCCGCGCTCGAGCATGTCGATGCCGGCCTGCTGGCGCAGCGCCATGCCGACCTGCAGGAACTGAGCCAGGCTCATGCCGCCCGGACGCTGCACCGACACCGCCGCGAACAGGAAGGTAGCCAGCGACTCGATGGTCTCGACCGTCTTCCACGCCGCGGTGAACGGCGCCGGCAGGCCGCTGTGGCCGTCGGCTTCCGAACGGGTGGGGCTCAAGACGCGCAGTTGGTCGGCCTGGCCGAACAGGGTCGACAGCTCGGCCATGCCGTCGGCGCCGGCCGGCAGCGAGAGCACGCCTTCGATCACGGCGCGCATCAGCGCACGGGTGCGCATGTCGACCGCCATCGAGACGTCACGCGGCACCTTCAGCGCATCGGCGTCGAGCGCGTCGAACACCGGCGCCAGGTGCAGCGCCGACCAGGCGCGCGCCCATGCCTTCACCACTTCGGTCTCGTCGACGCGGTGCTCGGCCGCCAGGTCGCGCAGCATCAGCGGACCGCAGCGGTTCACCGCTTCGTTGGCCAGCACGGTCGCCAGGATGGCGTTGGCCAGCGGGTGGTTCAGCGGGTTGCGGGTGGCGACCATTTGCGCCGGGAAGTAGGGGCGCAGCAGCGATTCGGCCCACGACTCCTCGACCAGCGGCAGCGCCAGCAGGGTGCGCTTGAAGCGGTTCTTCACGTTGGCGATGACCACCGCCAGTTCCGGCGTGGTCAGGCCCAGGCCGAGGGCCTTGCGGCGTGCCAGCTCGGCGTCGGTCGGCAGCTGCTCCAGCTCGCGGTTGACGGCGCCTTCCGATTCCAGGTTGGTGATCAATGCCGCGTAGCCGTCCACCACGGAGGCGGTGGCTTGCGCCTGCGCTTCGCGGGTCAGCAGGTGGGTCTGTTGCTTGTTGTCGCGCAGGACCAGGTCTTCCACCGCGCCGGTCATCTCGTTCAGGATGCGGTTACGGTCGGCTTCCGGCAGCTCGCCGGCGTTGACTTCGGTGTCCAGCCAGATCTTGATGTTCACTTCGTGGTCCGAGCAGTCCACGCCCGCCGAGTTGTCGATCGCATCGGTGAAGATGCGGCCGCCGTTCAGGGCGAATTCGATACGGCCGGCCTGGGTCGCGCCCAGGTTGCCGCCCTCGCCCACCACCTTGCAGCGCATCTCGCCGCCGTTGACGCGGATGCGGTCGTTGGCGCGGTCCTTCACCTGGGCATGGGTCTCGTTCGAGGACTTGATGTAGGTGCCGATGCCGCCGTTGTAGAACAGGTCCACCGGCGCCAGCAGGATGCGGTGCATCAGCTCTTCCGGCGACAGCGAGCTTTCCTTGATGTCGAGGACGGCACGCACTTCCGGGCTCAGCTCGATCGAGCGCGCGGTGCGCGGGAACACGCCGCCGCCCTGCGAGATCAGCGATTTATCGTAGTCTTCCCACGAGGAGCGCGGCAGCGCGAACATGCGCTGGCGTTCCTTGAACGAGACTTCGGTATCCGGGTTCGGGTCCAGGAAGATGTGGCGGTGGTCGAAGGCCGCTACCAGCTTGAGCTGGCGCGACAGCAGCACGCCGTTGCCGAACACGTCGCCCGACATGTCGCCCACGCCGACCATGGTGACCGGGGTGGTGTTCATGTCGTGGCCCAGTTCGAAGAAGTGGCGCTTGACCGCTTCGAACGCGCCCTTGGCGGTGATGCCCATCTTCTTGTGGTCATAGCCGTTCGAGCCGCCCGAGGCGAAGGCGTCGCCCAGCCAGAAGCCGCGCTTGACGGCGATGCTGTTGGCGATATCCGAGAAGGTCGCGGTGCCCTTGTCGGCGGCCACCACCAGGTACGGGTCGTCCTGGTCATGGCGCACGGTGTTGTCCGGCGGGACGATTTCGCCGCGCACGCGGTTGTCGGTCACTTCCAGCAGGCTGGAGATGAATTCGCGGTAGCAGGCTTCGCCCTCGGCGGCCACCACTTCACGCGGGGCGCCCTGCGGCATCTGCTTGCACACGAAGCCGCCCTTCGAGCCGGCCGGCACGATGACGGCGTTCTTTACCATCTGCGCCTTCACCAGGCCCAGCACTTCGGTGCGGTAGTCTTCCATGCGGTCCGACCAGCGCAGGCCGCCGCGGGCGACCGGGCCGCCGCGCAGGTGCACGCCTTCGAAGCGGCGCGAGAACACGTAGATCTCGCGGTACGGACGCGGTTCCGGCGCCAGCGCCAGGTTGCTGGTGTCGACCTTGAAGATCATCTTCTCGCCGGCGTTCTGGAAGTAGTTGGTGCGCATGGTGGCCAGGGCCAGGTCGACCAGGGCCGCCATGATTTCCTCGGTGTCGGCATGGTTCACGGTCGACAGGCCGGCCTTCAGCGCGGCCAGCTTGGCGGTGCCGGCGGCGTGCTCGGCCTGGTCCAGCCTCGGATCGAAGCGCAGCAGGAAGGCCGTGACGAATTCCTTCACCAGGGCCGGCTGGGTGCGCAGGGTTTCGGCCATGTAGCGCACCGAGAACTTCGAGCCCAGCTGGCGCCAGTAGCTGATGTAGGCACGCACCAGCTGCACTTCGCGCAGCGACAGGCCCCCTTCGATGGTCAGGCCGTTCATGCGGCCGTCTTCGGCGTCGTTGTTGAACAGCGCGGTGAACAGCTCCTCGGCCACCGGGATGATGCCCGGCTTGACCAGCTTGGCGCCGCTTTCGTCGTCGACGGCCAGGGCGGTCACGTTGTGCACGGCGCCGTCGGCGGTCTTGAAGGTCCAGGTCTGCTCGCGGTCGACCGCGATGCCGGCGTTCTGCAGGGCCGGCAGGATGCGCGACAGCGAAGGCACGACCTCGCCCGAGTACAGGCGGATCGAGGCGTCGATGCCGTTGGCGGCGTCGCCCGGCTCCACGCGCACGGCGACGCGCTGGTTCTGGCCATCGCTGCGGCCGTTCTTCAGCAGGGCCTGCAGGTCGCGGAAGGCGGTTTCCGGCGCGGTGTTGGTGACGAAGCTGACCGGCAGGTTGGCGCCGAGTTTACGCAGGCTGCTGCGCAGGCCGGCGTCTTCGATGGTGTTGGTGGCGGCGGCGAAGCGGTCATGCCAGCCGTCCAGCACCGCCAGCAGCGGCTGCTGGATGTCGGTTTCGAGGTCGAGCGGATAGCGGGCGGCATGCGCGATCAGGTAGACGCGGGCCAGCGGGCCGTCGGCCACCAGGGTCTGGACGCGCACGTCGCGGGCGCCCGAGCTGTCCTTCAGGGCCGAAGCCAGGCTGGCGGCGACGGCGGCGCTGTAGCGCTCGCGCGGCAGGTAGACCAGCACGTTCAGGTGGCGCGCATACACGTCGCGGCGCGCGAAGACCTTCGGGCGCGGCTGCTTGTACATCGACACGACCGAGGAGCACACCTGGGCCAGCCACTCCGGATCGGCTTCCAGCGCTTCGGTACGCGGCAGCGACTCGAGGATCTCGACGAATTTCTCGGCGCGGAAGCCTTCCTGGCGCACGCCGGCGATCGACAGCACCTTGGCGACGCGGCCGCGCGCGAACGGCAGGCGCGCCAGCGGGGTCGAGGTGGCGGCGCGGGTGAACAGGCCGACGAAGCAGTGCTCGCCCAGGATCTTGCCCTGGGCGTCGGTGTTGCGCACGCCGATGAAGTCGAGCGGCTGGTCGCGGTGCAGGGTGCCCTCGACGTCGGCCTTGACGATCGACAGGGTGTCGGCGCGGCGCGACAGGGTTTCGAAGTCGCCCGGGATGTTGGCCAGGCAGGTGCCGTAGACCGGGTGGGCGGTGTCGGCGAGCACGCCGATGCGGCTCGGGATGTCGCGCTCGAGTTCGCGCGCGCCTTCCTTCACCACGTAATAGGCGTAGCCGAAGGGCTCGAAGCCTTCGTTCTTGGCCCACTCGAGGAAGGCGGCCACTTCCTGGCCTTCGGCGCTGCCGGCCTGCGCGGCTGCGGCGGCCACCGCGGTCATGCGGTCGGCCATCTTGACGGCGTCGCGGTGCACGGTGGCGGCATCGTTGGCCACCATGCGGATGCGCGCGGTCAGGGAATCCAGTTCGGAGAATTCGAGCTCGTCGCTCATCAGGATCAGGACGATCGATTCCAGCGGCGCGCCGGCTTCGCCGACGGCGCTCGCCTGGCCATTCGCGTCACGGCGCACCGGCAGCACGGCGTTCATCACGCCGCTGGCGGTCTGGCGCTCCTTGCGCAGCGCCATGACGAAGGAGTCGACCAGGTAAGGCATGTCGTCGTTCAGGATCAGCAGGGCAGTCGCCATGCCGCCACGGCCGTCGGAGTAGCGCATCGTGGCGATCTGGCAGCCGGGGCCGCTACGCTGGGCCAGCTGCGAGAATCCTTCCCACAGCACCGGGGCCAGGCTTTCGGGCGCGGTGCCGGCCAGGTCTTCGTCGTCGAGCGATCCGAGCCAGGCGCTGATGAGCGCTCCGACCTGCGCATTGGCGCCGGCGGCGGACTGGTTCGCGTTGACCAGGTTGAGCGTCTGGCTGCGCAAATCTTGAGGCATGTCTTTCATGTTACTTCTCCAAAGTTTGTGTGCCCGGGTGCGCTCTTGCTTGTGGCTTCGCGCCCCCCCTGGCTTTATATGGACGGGGGTGTCCCGTCCGAATCCGTTATTAGAACATGGCCACCGGGCCTTACGACAGGTCGTACAGGCCCGGCAGGCCGAGGATGCGTTCCAGTTCCTCGAGCGCGGTGTTGCATTCGATCGCCAGCTGCGGGTCGGCCAGGTCCTTCGGCTCGACCCGGTCGCGGTAGTGCCTCTCGACCCAGGACGTCAGGAGCCCGTACAGGGTCTCGGTCATGATGACGCCGCCGTGCATGGCCTGCGCCTCGTCCTCGGTGAGGGCCACGCGCAGGCGCAAACAGGCCGGTCCGCCGCCGTTGCGCATGCTCTGGCGCAGATCGAATTCCAGCAGCTCGTCGATCGGGCCGCCGCTCGCGACCATCTCGGTGAGGTAATGCGCCACCGCTTCGTTCTCGCGGCATTCGTGCGGCACGACCAGGGCCATGCGGCCATCCTGCTTGGTGAGCAGCTGGCTGTTGAACAGGTAGCTGGCCACCGCATCGGCCACCGGCACCTGGCTGCTTGCGACCCGCACCGGCACCAGGTCGGTGTCGACGCTGCCCAGGGCGCCGCGCAGCGCGTCCAGGGTGGCGGCTTCGTCGAAGAAGGCCTGCTCGTGGTAGAACAGCACGTTGCCGTTGCCGACCGCGATCACGTCGTTGTGGAACACGCCCTGGTCGATCACGTCCGGGTTCTGCGAGGCGAACACGGTGCGCGCCGGGTCCAGTCCGTGCAGGCGGGCGACCGCCTGCGAGGCTTCCAGGGTCTGGCGTGCCGGGTATTTCTTGGGCGCCGGAGCGGCAGGATCGAATTCGGCGCGGCCGTAGACGAAGAACTCCACTCCGGCCGCGCCATGTGCGGCGGCGAAACGGGTATGGTTGGCAGCGCCTTCGTCGCCGAAGGCAGGGACCGGCGGCAGCGCATCGTGCACCACGAAGCGGCTCGAATCCCCAAAAATGGCGCGCAGGGTGCGCGTGGCCTGCAGGTATTCTTCCGAGCGGTGCAGCTTGTTGTTCAGGTTCGCCGGGGTGAAATGCACGCGGCCGTCCGCGGTGTCGCTTGATGGGCTGACGGTGGCGGCATTGGCGGTCCACATCGGCGCGGCCGAGTAGGCGCAGGCCAGGATCACCGGCGCTTCGCGCCACGCGCGCGCCAGCACGTCGGCGTCGGTGCCGGAAAAGCCGATGCGGCGCAGCAGGCGGAAGTTCGGGCGCGCCTGCGGCGGCATCACCGCCTGGGCGAAGCCGCGCGCGGCCAGCTCGCGCATCTTGGCCAGGCCCTGCAGGGCGGCCTGGCGCGGGTTCGAGGCGCTACGCACATTGCTGAACGAGGCCACGTTGCCGAACGAGAGGCCGGCGTAGTTGTGGGACGGCCCGACCAGGCCGTCGAAATTGTATTCGCGAGCGATACGCATAGTCTTAGAAAGTCAGGCCGGGCGACAGCTTGGCCGGCATCTCGAGTTCCGCCGTCTCGATCGAGGCGACCGGGTAGGCGCAGTAATCGGCGGCATAGTAGGCGCTCGGGCGGTGGTTGCCCGACTTGCCGACGCCGCCGAACGGGGCCGAGCTGGCCGCGCCGGTGGTCGGGCGGTTCCAGTTGACGATGCCGGCACGGGCGCGCACCGAGAAGCGCTTCCACAGTTCTTCCGATGGCGACAGCAGGGCCGCGGCCAGGCCGTACTCCGTGGCGTTGGCCACGCGCAGGGCCTCGTCGAAGTCCTTCACGCGGATCACCTGCAGCAGCGGGCCGAACCACTCTTCGTCCGGGATGCCTTGCGCGTCGGTGGTGTCGACGATGCCGGCGGTGACGAAACCGGCGTTCGGGTCGAGCTGTTTCATCTGCAGCAGCACCTTGCCGCCTTTCGCGGCCATATCGGCCTGCGCCTCGACCAGGCGGGCAGCGACGGCGCTCGACACCACCGGGCCCATGAAGGGCTGCGGGTCGGCGTTGGACGGCCCCACCTGCAGGGTCGCTGCGATTTTTACCAAACGGTCAAGAAATGCCTGGGCTTGCGGCGTGTCCTGGATGACCAGGCGGCGCGCGCAGGTGCAGCGCTGGCCGGCCGAGATGAAGGCCGACATCACGGTGTGGTGCACGGCCGCGTCGAGAAGCTTCGGATCTTCCGGAATGTCCCACACCACCAGCGGATTGTTGCCGCCCATTTCCAGCGCCAGCATCTTGCCGGGCTTGCCGCCGAACTGCTTGTGCAGGGCGATGCCGGTCTGGCTGCTGCCGGTGAACAGGATGCCGTCGATGTCGGCGTGCTGGCCCAGCGCCACGCCGGTGTCGCGGCCGCCGTTGACCAGGTTGAGCACGCCCTTCGGCAGGCCGGCCTGCTCCCACAGCTGCACGGTCTTCACTGCGGTGCGCGGCGCGTATTCGCTCGGCTTGAACACCACGGTGTTCCCGGCGATCAGGGCCGGCACGATGTGGCCGTTCGGCAGGTGGCCCGGGAAGTTGTACGGGCCATAGACCGCGAACACGCCGTGCGGGCGGTGGCGCAGCACGGCATTGCCGTCGGCGACTTTCGAGGCCGTCGCGCCGGTGCGCGCGCCATGGGACTGGACCGAGATGTCGATCTTGTTGGCCATGGTGGTCACTTCGGTGCGCGCTTCCCACAGCGGCTTGCCCACTTCCTCGGCGATGATCGCGGCCAGTTCTTCGCTGTGTTCCTTGAGCAGGTCGCGGAAGCGCGTGCAGATGGCGATGCGCTCTTCGAGCGGGGTGAGCGCCCAGGCTTCGAATGCCTTGCGGGCCGCTGCGGCAGCCTGCGCCACATCCTCGGCGCTGGAGGCATTGCTGGTCCAGGTCTGCTTGCCGGTCGACGGGTCGACGGTCGCCAGCTCGGGGCCACTGCCGGCGAGCCATTCGCCGCCGATGTAATTCGAGAGATTAGGCATTCGCGTTCTTCCTTGTGTTGAGGGGCAGCGTGCGGACTTCTTCGCCAGCCTGCACGTGCAGCTGCGACATCTCCTGCGCCGACAACGCGATGCGGGCGGCGCCCGGCACGCCGCGGGTCAGGATCATGCGGAAATCGGTGAGCCTGGTGTTCGACACCAGCAGATGTTCGGTCTCTTCCTCGTGGACGCCTTCGACCGCCTCCGCCAGCACGCTGTCGCGCACCGCGCGCAGCTCGGACACGCGGCCCTGCAGCACCGGACCGGCATCAAAAATGTCGACGTAGCCTTCGTAGTGCATGCCCTCGTTCTCCAGGAGCTTGCGCGCCGGCTGGGTCGAGGTATGGACCTTGCCGATGACGTCGCGCGCCGACTCCGGCAGGTAGTCCACGTAGAGCGGCTGGCGCGGCATCAGCTCGGCGATGAAGGACTTCTTGCCGAGCGCGGTCAGGCCGTCGACGTGGTCGAAGTCCATCTTGAAGAAATGACGGCCCAGGCCCTCGTAGAAGGGCGATACGCCGTTCTCGTCCTGGTAGCCGCGCATCTCGGCGATGATCTTCTCGGTAAACAGCTGCTGGAACTGGGCGATGAACAGGAAGCGGCTTTTCGACAGCCACTTGCCGTTGAAGCCGGCGCGGTACTGGGGCAGCAGGAACAGCGAGCACAGCTCGGACGAGCCGGTCAGGTCGTTCGACAGGTACAGGGTCTCCATCCGCGTGAACACGTTCAGTTCGCGGCTGCAGTGCACCAGGGTGCCGATGCGGTAGTTGTAGAAAGGCTCGGTGAGGCCGACCGCGCCCTTGATCGCGCACACGCCGGCGATGCTGCCATCCTCGGTATGCTCGAGCACGAACATGTAGTCGCGCTTTTCGGGCGGGATGCTTTCGTTGAACGAGGCCACCGCGGTCGCGACGCGGTCGCCCAGCATCTTGCGATCGGGTTTCAGCGTGGTCATGCCGCTGCCGGCCTGGCGCGCCATTTCGATCAGGGCGTCCAGGTCGTCGGTTTTCACTGCACGGATTACGAGCATCAATTCCCCTCTCAGATGCGCACGCAGGTGACGCTGTCGCCGGGCGACACGCCGAGCGCCTGCTGGGCGTCGCGCGACAGGCAGACCACCTGGCTGGATTCGGCCGGCGGGCAGGCGGTGATGACGGCGCGGAAGTTCTGTTCGCTGCTGGCCACCGCGTAGGTCACCAGTTCATCGTGCCCGTTCGCGCTGCCGGCCGCGCGGCCGGCGCTCTCGACCTGGCGCACCTGCGAAGCGCAGAAGGAGCGCAGCGCGTTCCTGTGGGCCTGCAGGATCGGGCCGCCGTCGAAGATGTCGATGTACTCGTCGGCCTCGAAGCCTTCCTGTGTGAGCAGCTGGAAGGCCAGCTGGCCGCTCGGGTGGATCTGGCCGAGGGCGGCCTGGGCGTCGCCCGGCAGCAGCGGCACGTAGACCGGATAGTGCGGCATCAGCTCGACGATCAGGGTGCGGTTGCGGGCGCCGTCGATGACGCGCTCGGCCTCGAGGAAGTCCATCTTGAAGAACTTGCGGCCCAGCGCGTTCCAGAACGGCGACTGGCCCTCAGCGTCGGTGACGCCGGCCAGCGGCACGAAGAAGCGGTCGCCGAAGCGGTGCGGCGCCAGCACGGCGTACAGCAGGCGTGCGCGCGACAGCAGCGCGGCCTCGAAGCCGGCGCTGTCGCGGTTGCGGATATAAAAACCCGAGAGGTGCGAGTAGGCCGTCAGTTCCGAGCACAGGGTCAGCGCGTGCACGCTGTGGCTGATGTTCAGGTCGCGCGAGACCTGCTGGATCACGTCGTTGCGGAACGCGAAATAGGTGCCGTTCGAGCCGGCCGAGGCGTGGATCGACGCGGTGCCGACCACGTCGCGCGTGCGCAGGTCTTCCAGCACGAACTGGTAGGACTCCTCGCTCGGGATGTCGACGTGCGCGGCGAACGAGGCGATGGAGCGCTCGACCGCCGCGACGATGGCTTCGCGCGTACGCGGCAGCGTGTGCACGCCGGGGATCGTGACCCCAGCCATGGCCTCGAGGGCCCCGATATCCGCGCGTTCAACCGGTCGGACTACAAACATGCGAACTCCTAGTAGAGATCAAACAGCGAAGCCGGCGCACCCCGAAAAGCGCGCCGGCCGGATGCCTGCCGTGGATCAGCCTGCGATGAACGCCTCGACCGCTTCGCGCATGATGCGGTCGGCTTCCGCGATCTGCTCGTCCGACACCACCAGGGCCGGCGCCAGGCGCACCACGTCCGGGCCCGCGATCAGGAGCATCAGGCCCATCTTTTCGCAGATCTTGGTGTAGTCCTTGGAGCGGCCCTTGTAGTCGGCGGCCATCGGCAGGCCGATCAGGAGGCCCAGGCCGCGCGGCTTGCCGAACACCTGCGGGTAGTCGGCGGCCAGCTTCTCCAGGTTGGCGAAGATCTTGCTGCTGGCTTCACGCACGCGCGCCAGGAAGCCCGGGGTGTTGATGGTCTCGACGACCTTCAGGCCGACGGTGCCGGCCAGCGGGTTGCCGCCATAGGTGGTGCCGTGCGAACCGACGTTGAGATGCATGCCGATTTCCTCGGTGGTGATCATGGCGCCGATCGGGTAGCCGTTGCCCAGGGCCTTGGCCGAGGTCAGGATGTCCGGGGTGACGCCGGTGTCCATGTAGGCATAGAAGGCGCCGGTGCGGCCGACGCCCGACTGCACTTCGTCGAACACCAGCAGCGCGCCGGTCTGGTCGCACAGCTCGCGCAGGGCCTTGAGGTAGGCGTGGTCGCCCGGGATCACGCCGCCCTCGCCCTGGATCGGCTCGACGATCACGGCGGCGACGTCGTCGGTGATGGCGGCGCGCGCGGCCTCGATGTCGTTGTACGGGATGTGGCTCAGTTCCGGCGGCAGCGGCTCGAAGCCTTCGGTGTACTTCGGCTGGCCGCCCACCGAGACGGTGAACAGGGTGCGGCCATGGAAGGACGACAGGCAGGACACGATGCGCGACTTGTGCGGGCCGAACTTGGCGTGCGCGTACTTGCGGGCCAGCTTCAGGGCCGCTTCGTTGGCTTCGGCGCCCGAGTTGCAGAAGAAGGCGCGGTCGGCGAAGGTGGCTTCGACCAGGGCGCGGCCCAGGCGCAGCACCGGCTCGTTGGTGTAGCCGTTACCCAGGTGCCAGACGGCGTTCATCTGTTCGGTCACGGCCGCGACCAGTTCCGGGTTGCAGTGGCCCAGGCTCGAGACGGCGATGCCCGAGGTGAAGTCCAGGTAACGCTTGCCTTCCTGGTCCCACACGTCCAGGCCCTTCGCGCGCACCGGCACCATGGCGGCCGGGGCGTAGGTCGGGCAGAGGACTTCGTCGAAGGTCTGCCGGGTGACAGGCCGCGTGGTGACACCGGAGTCAAGGTTTGCGTTCATGGCTGCTTCCTCATGGATGATCGTTGTACGCGGACCGATTGCCGCGCAGGTTCAAGCCATTATAGAAAGCCACCCTGACAAGTTCTTGCAGAAGTGCGACAGGGATTTTCGTTTTTGGTCGGGGAAATATTATGTGATTACTAACAAAGCTTACTGGCCGAGCTTCCTCTGCCGCTCTTCCCGCGGCGTATTCCCGAACAGCGCCCCGAAAGCCGTCGAAAAGTGCGAGCCCGACGAGAACCCGCACATCAGCCCCACCTGCACGATCGAGTAATTGGTTTCCAACAGCAGCTTGCGCGCCCGCTGCAGGCGCAGCTCGAGGTAGTAGCGCGAGGGCAGGCTGCCGAGGTATTGCTTGAACAGGCGCTCCAGCTGGCGCCGCGAGATGCCGGCCAGCTGCGCGATCTCGTCGGTGGACAGGGGCTCTTCGATGTTGGCCTCCATCAAGGCCACGGCCTCGGTCAGCTTCGGCTGCAGGGTGCCGAAGCGCGCCTGCAGGGCCACCCGCTGGCGCTCGTCCTTGCCGCGCACGCGGTCCACGCACAGGATTTCCTTCACCTGGGCCTGCACGGCGGCACCGAACAGCATCTCGACCAGGGTCAGGGCGAAATCGATGCTGGCCGCGCCGCCGCAGCAGGTCAGGCGGTTGCGGTCGAACTCGTACAGGTTGGGGGTGAACAGAGCCTGCTCGGCCAGCGCATTGGTGTCGGGATAGAGCGCCCAGGGCAAGGCGGTGCGCACGCCGTGCAGAGCGCCGGCGTCGGCCAGCCACAGCACGCCGGCCCCCACGCCGCCCCAGAACGGCGCCGCGCGGCAGCGGTCGACCAGGGCGCGGCAGTTGGCCGGCCTCAGGGCGGCCTCGGCCTCGTCGGCCACCAGCAGCACCAGGTGCCAGTGGCGCTGCGAGTCGCTGAACTTGTCGGGACTGCGCACGTCGACGTGCAGCAGCTCGGGGCCGAGCAGCTTGGCGGCCAGGCGCAGCGGCTGGACCAAGCCGGACCAGGTCAGCATGTCCGGCTCGCCGGCGTTCACCAGCAGCACGCGCAACGGACGTTCCTGTGCCAGGAGGGACAGGTCAGAAGGCTGCATCGGAACGGACGGGCGGTGTCATCAAGGGATAATGATACCGGAGATACCTCGACTGGGAGCAAGTGCCGTGGTCGGGCCCGTTCGATGCCGTTCCGGAAAAACGCCTGCGGCCAGCTATAATCCTGCCCATGGGGGAACGATATTTAAAGAGCGTCCGGCTGCTGGCCGAGTGCATGCAAGGCTTCGAGCGTTTTTCCGGCGAATCGGTGCGCCAGCACGGGTTGACGCACGCGCAGTTCGATATCATTGCCACGCTGGGTAACACGCCCGGCATGAGCTACAAGGAACTCGGCGAGCGCACCCTGATCACCAAGGGCACCCTCACCGGCGTGATCGAACGGCTGGAACAGAAAGGCCTGGTGCTGCGCGAACGCAGCAGCGACGACAAGCGCTCCTTCTTCGTGCGCCTCACGCCTGCCGGCGACGGCATATTCCGCGATGTGTTCCCAAGGGTAATCGCGCACGGCAAGCAGCTGTTTTCGAGCTATGGCGAAGCCGACTTCGACGCCCTGGAAAACGTTCTGCGCAAGCTGCGCGACCAGATCGCCGCCGGCAGTCTTCCTCCCCAACCACCACAAGCAAAGGAATTGCCTTGAAAACATCCCTGATCGAAGGCAAGAAGCCTGCCCATTTCGACAAGCACATCATCGGTAACATCCTGCTGGATGTCGCTCCCCTGGAAGAAGTCAAGCAGGAAGCCATGCTGATCGGCGTGCGCAACGAAGCCGGCGAGATCTACCGCCTCATCGGCGCAACCAAGCTCAACAGCTTCATGAATGCGAGTGAAGAACTGCTCGACATGGGTCTGGTCGATGAGCTGGAAGACCGTGAAGAACAGAAGGAAGGCTGCGACGCCATCTTCAGTGAACCTTGATGCAAATCAAACACTAGAATAGTTCCACAAGGAAAGTTTTCCCAGCTGAATGGGGCGATGGGGGTATAATTTTTTGATGGACCGACTCTCCGCCCTCAAGAGCATCGCCGCCCAGGCCAGCCGTGGCGAACTCAGCTTTCCCACCAACGTCGATGCGACGCTCAAGCTGCAGCGCGCGCTGAACGAGCCCGACTGCCATACCGACATGGCGGCGCGTCTGGTGCAGGCCGAGCCCCTGCTCGCCGCGCGCACCGTGGCGATCGCCAACTCGGTGGCCTATAACCGGGCCGGCCATGACGTCACCAATGTCCGCGCGGCCGTGCAGCGCGTGGGCTTCCGTACCCTGGGCGCACTGGCCGCCTCGGTCATCGTGCGCCAGCTGGCCAGCGAAATCGTCGATCCCGGCCTGCGCGCCAAGGCCGACGCCCTGTGGATCCATTCGGCCCACGTGGCCGCGCTGGCGCAGGTGATCGCGCGCCGCGTTTCCTTCGTCGATCCGGAAACCGCGATGTTCGCCGGCATCGTGCACGAGGTGGGCGGCTTCTACCTGCTTTCGCGCGCCGGCGAATTCCCCGGCCTGCTCGACGATTCCACGGGCGACAGCGCCGCGGAGTGGATCGAGCATGGCGAAGTGGCGATCGGCCGCGGCGTGCTGCTCAAGCTCGGCGTGCCGGTGCCCGTGATGGGCGCCATCGAGGCGCTGTGGAACGGCCTGCGCGCGCTGCCGCCGGAAACCCTGGGCGACACCCTGCTGCTGGCCAAGGACCTGGCCCCCTTCCCCTCCCCGCTGCACATGCGTCCGGGCGCGACCACGCTCGACTCGGCCGCCACCATCGATTTCACCATCGGCGAAGGCACCCTGGCCCAGGTGCTGGCTGAATCGGCCGACGAAGTCAAGAGCCTGACCGCGGCCCTGCTGTAAGCCGGCCGCGCCAACACTTCCCTGCCGTGCACGGCTGCCGATACCGATACGGGTATCGGCCGCCGCATTAATCTCATTAGTAAAAAGGCAAAGACTTCTTCAATCTTGCATGCGCCGGCATCACGCTACATAACGATCACGGAGACATGCATGAAGAACACCCTTTCGCTATGGGGGCTGGGGGCGCTATTGGCCTCGTCCCTGCTCGCCACGGATGCCGCCGCCCAGGCCGGATTCACCCCGATCACCTTCAAGAACGCTGCCGTCCACGATCCGTCGATCGTGAAGTCGGGCGACACCTGGTACGTCTTCGGTTCCCACCTCGCTGCCGCCAAGTCCACCGACCTGATGAACTGGCAGCAGATCGCCAGCGGCGTCAGCGCCACCAATCCCCTGTTCCTGAACGGCACGGCGAACGTGTTCACCGAGCTGGCGGAAACCTTCAGCTGGGCGCAATCGGATACCCTGTGGGCGGCGGACGTCAGGCAGCTGGCGGACGGCAGGTTCTACATGTACTACAACGCCTGCAAGGGCGACTCGCCCCGCTCCGCCCTCGGCATTGCCGTGGCCGAGCGCATCGAAGGCCCCTATGTCGACAAGGGCATCATCCTGCGCTCCGGCATGTGGGGGCAGGCCAGCCATGACGGCAGCATCTATGACGCGATGAAACACCCGAATGCCGTCGATCCCCACGTGTTCACGGACAATGCGGGCCGGCTGTGGATGATCTACGGCTCGTATTCGGGCGGCATCTTCATCATGCAGATGAACCCGACCAACGGCATGCCCCTGCCGGGCCAGGGCTACGGCAAGCGCCTGATGGGCGGCAACCACAGCCGCATCGAGGGCGCCTTCGTGATGTACAGCCCGGCCACCTCCTACTACTACATGTTCACCTCGTTCGGCGGCCTGGACGCCAATGGCGGCTACAACATGCGCGTGGCGCGCTCGCTCAAGCCCGACGGGCCCTACCTGGACGCCCAGGGCAATGACATGGCCAATGTCCGCTCGGACCCGAGCAAGCCCCTGTTCGACGACGCCTCGATCGCGCCCTACGGCGTCAAGCTGATGGGGAACTTCCTGTTCGAGCGCAAGCTGGGCGAGCCGGGCACCGGCATCGGCACCGGCTACGTGTCGCCCGGCCACAACTCGGCCTACTACGATGCCGCGACCGGCAGGCATTTCCTGGTCTTCCATGCGCGCTTTCCGGAGCGCGGCGAGCAGCACGAAGTCCGCGTCCACCAGATATTCATGAATGCCGACGGCTGGCCGGTCGTCGCTCCCTACCGCTACGCCAAGGAGAATGCGACGGCGGTGCGGCGCGAGTTCGTGATCGGCGACTACCTGCTCGTCAACCACGGCAAGGACATCTCCGCCACCGTCAAGAAGTCGCAGTCGGTCACGCTGGGCAGCGACGGCGCCGTGAGCGGCGCGGTAACGGGGACCTGGCTGCTCTCCGGTGCGAATGGCGTTGAGCTGCGCCTGGCGGGCTCGCCTTCGCCGTACAAGGGCATCTTCCTGAGCCAGTGGGACGAGACTTCGAAAAGCTATGTCATGACCCTGTCGGCCCTGTCGCGCGAAGGGGTCGCGGTGTTCGGCAGCCGCCTGATTCCGCGTACCGATGCGCAGGTGGTGAATGCCATCTATGCCGAGCTCAGCCTGGGCAACACGGCGGCCGTGAGCGCCAACCTGAACCTGCCGACCACGGCGGCGCGCGGCGCGACCATCGCCTGGAGCTCGTCGCATCCCGCCGTCGTGAGCAACAGCGGCGTCGTCACCCCGGGCGCCACCGACCTCACCGTGACCCTGACTGCCCGCATCGGCAAGGGCACAGCCAGCGCCACCAAGCTATTTACGGTCACGGTGCGCAAGGCCGGCGGCCTGCTGGCGCATTACGCCTTCGACGGCAACCTGGCCGACACCAATGGCGCCGCGGCGCCCGGCGCCGTGGTCGGCGCCAGGCTCGACCTCGCCGGCGGCAGCATCGGCTATGAAGCGGGTGTGAGGGGCCAGGCCGCCGTCTTCAACGGCGCCAGCGGCATCCGCCTGCCGAACGGCCTGATCTCGACCAATACCTATACGGTCGCGCTCTGGCTCAAGCCGGCGCAACTGACGGCCTTGAGCACCACCTTCTTCGGCGCCCGGACCAGCGACGCCTGGATCAGCTTCCTGCCGATGGGGCATGGCTTTGTGAACGGCGCCGCCATGCTGTGGTCGGGAACGGCCTGGTACGACGCCGGACTGGGCATGAACCTGCCGGTCGGCCGCTGGTCCCATGTGGCCTTCAGCGTCAGGAACGGCGCGGTCAATGTCTACGTCGATGGCGTGAAGCGCTTCAGCGGCAGCAACTTCCCCAACATGTTCACCACCACGAGCGGCGTGTTCGCACTGGGCGTGAACTGGTGGGACGCGCCCTACAAGGGCGCGATGGACGAGCTGCGCATCTATGGCGCGGCCCTGAGCGATGCCGATATCGCGGCCCTGGCCCGCTGATCACCCAAGCATAAGGAATACGAGCATGAAACACACCATTTTCTCCCTGCTGCTCCTGCTGGCCTCGGCCGGCGCCTGCGCCGGCGTGATTGGCTTCGATGACCTGGCGGGCGATGAAAGCGCGCCGATCGCCAACGGCTACCAGGGTTTCGACTGGGACAACCTGGGCGCGATCCGGGCCGACGCCTATCCCGGCAGCGGCTACGCCGCCGGCACGGTTTCGTTCGGGAATACCGCCTTCAACCGCGACGGCGGCATCGCGGCGGTGTCGAAGGCAGGCGGATTCGACTTCGTCGGCGCCTTTTTCACTTCCGCCTGGCTAGAGCAGGAACTCGCCTTCGACGGCTGGCGCGATGGGCGGCTGGTCCATTCCACCGCCGTGTCCTATGTGATCGATACGGCTACGCCCTTGTGGATCGGGCTCGGATGGAAGGACATCGATACGCTGGTCATCTACAACAGCAGCGGCACGCAATGGGCCATGGATGACTTCACGGTGCCGGAACCGGCTTCGCTCGCCATGTTCGGCACGGCCCTGGCCGGCCTGGCGATGGCGCGCAGGCGCAGGGTCAAGGCTTGAACGAAAACCGGCGCAAAAAAAATGCCCGCTCGAGAGAGCGGGCAAAGTCCAAAACTAGGGATGTCCTGAAAGAGACGGTTCCACTATAAGTCGCGCATGAGGCCGCTTCCGTACGCTGGTTCACACAGTCCGTCGCGTATGCGCTCGCGCAAGGCCGCCGCAAAAAAAAACCCGCTCCGTGGAGCGGGTGAAGTCCAAAACTAGGGATGTCCTGAAAGAGACGGTTCCACTTTAGGGCTTCGCTTCGATCGTCTCCGTGCGCTGATTCACTTAGGTGAACAAATTGTCGGCATGTCCACACGATACGCGCGGTATCGGCCCATGCTACCGGCGCAGCAATGGCTTGCCGGGCAGGTAAAGCTGCCGGATGCTCCGGGTTCGCCACTCCCGGCCAAACCCTTTATTCCTCGAACGCATGCATCCATCACGTCGCCGCTTCCTCGTCCAGGCCATGGCCGGGGCCGGCCTGCTGGCCTTGTCGCCGCCCCATGCCCTGGCCGCGCCAGGGATCGCCATTCCCGACCTTACCGGGCTGTATCCGGTGGAAGTCGCGCGTGTCGCCACACCGCGCACGACCGGGGAGGTCGCGCAGGCGGTGCGCGCCTGGCCCGGCAGGATCGCGGTCGGCGGCGGCCGCTACAGCATGGGCGGCCAGGTCGCCATCACCGGTGGGCTGCACCTCGACATGCGGGGCATGAACCGGCTCGTCCGGCTGGATGTGGACGCGAAAGTGGCCCGGGTCCAGGCCGGGATGCGCTGGCGCGACCTGCAGGATGCGCTCGACCCGCTGGGCCTGGCCGTGCACACGATGCAGAGCTTTTCGAATTTCACCGTGGGCGGCGCCGTGTCGGTGAATGCCCATGGGCGCTACGTCGGCAACGGGCCGGTAGTGAATTCGGTGCGCGCCCTGCAGCTGGTGCTGGCCGACGGCACGGTCGTGGAAGCGACGCGCAGCCTCAACGCGGAGGTGTTCCGCGCCGCCGCGGGCGGGTACGGCGCGGTGGGCGTCATTACCGAGGTCGAGCTTGATCTGGCGCACAACACCCGCATCGAACGCAGCGTGGAATCGGTGGCGCTCGACGACTATCCCGCCTGGTTCAAGCGCATGGCGGATGCCGGCGACTGCGTTTTCCACAACGCCGACCTGCTGCTGCCGCTGTTCGACGCGCCGGTCGCGGTGTCCTGGCGCAGGACGAGCAAGGCCCTGACCGAAACGGCCAGGCTGGTCCCGCGCGGCCAGTCCTACGGCCTCGAGCAGAATGCATTGTTCGCCATGACCGAGCTGCCGCGCGGCGACTTGATCCGCAGCAAACTGATCCACCCGCTGCTGCTGGCCCGCCCCAGCGTCAAATGGCGCAACCACGAAGCCAGCCTCGACGTGGCGGAGCTGGAGCCGCGCACGCGCCTGGTCTCGACTTACGTGCTGCAGGAATATTTCATCCCGGTACGGCACTTCGCCGCCTATGCCCGGGCCATGGCGGCGACCATCCGCAAGCACGATGCCCAGGTCCTGAACGTGTCGGTGCGCCATTCGCCGGCGGACAGCACCTCCCTGCTGCCCTGGGCAAAGGAGGAAGTGTTTTCCTTCGTGGTGTACTACAAGCAGCGCACCCATGCCGCCGCCCGGCGCCGCGTTGCGGAGTGGACGCGCGCGATGATCGATACCGCGCTTGCCTTCGGCGGACGCTACTACCTGCCCTACCAGCTGCACGCCACCCGCGCCCAGTTCGAGCGCGCCTACCCCGAGGCCGAAGCCTTGCGCGCGATCAAACGCAAGGTCGACCCTTCCGGCCGTTTCAGCAACGAACTGTGGGCCAGGTATCTGTAACAGCCTAAGCAAAAAAAAACCCGCTCCGGTTGGGGAGCGGGTGAAGTCCAAAACTAGGGATGTCCTGAAAGAGACAGGTCCACTATAGGGATGGGCATTCTACGGCTCTGTGCGTTACCACACATAAACTGCCAAATTGTCACACTGGTTTGATCTGGATGTAAAAAATGCCGCCACGGCAGGGCCGGGGCGGCATGTTTGTCGGCTTTTAGCGATGTTTAGACGACGGCGCCGTCGGTCTCGTCCTTTTCCTTGACCGGCTTGATCAGGTCTTCGCGCTTAATGCCCAGCCACATGGCCAGGGCCGCGGCGACGAACACCGAGGAATAGATACCGAAGCAGATGCCGATGGTCAGCGCCATGGCGAAATAATGCAGCGCGTGGCCACCGAACAGCAGCATCGACAGCACCATGATCTGGGTCGAACCGTGGGTGATGATGGTACGCGAGATGGTGCTGGTGATCGCGTGGTCGATCACTTCCGGCACGCTCATCTTGCGCTGCTTGCGGAACATTTCGCGGATTCGGTCGAAGATGACGACCGATTCGTTGACCGAATAGCCCAGCACTGCCAGGATCGCCGCCAGCACCGTCAGCGAGAACTCCCACTCGAAGAAGGCGAAGAAGCCAAGGATGATGACCACGTCGTGCAGGTTGGCGATGATCGCGGAGACCGCAAACTTCCACTCGAAGCGCACCGACAGGTAGATGATCACGCCGATCACCACCATGATCAGTGCGTTCAGGCCGTTCTGCGCCAGCTCGTCGCCGACTGCCGGGCCGACGAATTCGACACGCTGCAGGCTGACCAGTTCCTTGTTGTCCGCGGTCACGCACGCGGTGCGGTTGACCATCTCGCCCTTGTCGGTCGTGACCTGGGTGACCGTCGGCTTGCCCTGCTCCGAGGAGCAGATCGCATTGAAGACGCGGCTCGAGGTGCCGGCCTGGTCCTGGCCTTCGACGATCGGCAGGCGCAGCAGGACGCTCTGGGCGGTGCCGAAACCGGTCACCTCAGGCGCTTCGTAGCCGATGCCGCGCAGCGTGGTGCGAATCTTTTCCTGGTCGGCCGCATGGGGATAGTGCAGTTCCATCACGGTGCCGCCGGTGAACTCGACCGACCAGTGCAGGCCCTTGGTCACCAGGAAGAACACCGCCGCCAGGAAGGTCACCACCGAGATCACATTGAGGATCACGGCGTGGCGCATGAACGGGATGTCCCGTTTGATCTTGAAAAATTCCATGATTTAGTCCTGCGCTCCCTGAGTCGCGTTTTGCTTGTTGGGCGTAAAGCCTTCTTTCCAGACCGTGCCGATCGAGATATGGGTCAGCTTCTTCTTGCGGCCATACCAGAGGTTGATCAGGCCACGGGACAGGAACACGGCCGAGAACATCGAGGTCAGGATGCCCAGGCAGTGCACCACGGCGAAGCCGCGCACCGGACCGGAACCGAAGATCAGCAGCGCCAGGCCGACGATCAGGGCGGTGACGTTGGAGTCGAAGATCGTGTCCCAGGCGTGCTTGTAGCCGGCGTTGATCGCCACCTGCGGCGTGGCGCCCGCACGCAGTTCCTCGCGGATGCGCTCGTTGACCAGCACGTTGGAGTCGATCGCCATGCCGAGCGTGAGCGCGATTGCCGCGATACCCGGCAGGGTCAGGGTGACCTGCAGCATCGACAGCAGGGCCAGCAGGAACAGCACGTTGGCCGCCAGCGCGATCGCGCTGACCATGCCCACCAGGTGGTAGTAGATGATCATGAAGGCGGCGATCGCCACGAAACCCCACAGCGTCGAATGCAGGCCGCGCTCGATGTTCTCGGCGCCCAGCTGCGGGCCGATCACGCGTTCCTCGATGAATTCCATCGGCGCCGACAGCGCGCCCGAGCGCAGCAGCAGCGCCAGCTCGTTGGCGTCTTCGATGCTGCCGATGCCGGTGATCTGGAAGGTCGAACCCAGTTCCTGGTTGATGACCGGAGCGGTCGGCACGCTGTACTGGCCTTTTTCCTTGAGCAGGACCGCCAGGCGCTTGCCGACGTTTTCACGGGTGGCCAGGCGCATGCGGCGGCCGCCGTCGCCGTTCAGGTCGATCGAGACGGCCGGCTGCTGGTTCGAATCAAAACTGGCGACGGCGCTCGAGATGTAGTCCCCGGTCAGAATGATGTCCTTGGACACCACCACCGGGGCGCCGCGGCCCTCAAGGAACAGCTCCGAGTTCAGCGGAATCGCGGCGGTCTGCTCGGTGCCCGGGGTCACGGTCGAGTCGACCATGCGCAGTTCCAGGGTGGCGGTGCGGCCGATGATGTCCTTGGCGCGCGCCACGTCCTGCACGCCCGGCAGCTGGACGATGATGCGGTCGGCGCCCTGCTGCTGGATCAGCGGCTCGGTGGTGCCCAGTTCGTTGATACGCTTGGACAGGGTGGAGATGTTCTGCTTCACGCCGTCTTCCACGGTGCGGCGCACCGCTTCCGGCTTGAGGCTGACGACCAGCTTCAGCTCGGTGCCGTCGGCGGCATCGGCGAAGACCAGGTCCTGGGATTGCTTGCCCAGCGCAGCGCGGGCTTCGGCGCGGACGGCGTCCTCGCGGAAGCGCACTTCGATGGTGTTGCCGACGCGCTCGATGCCGGCGTGGCGGATGTTGGCGTCGCGCAGCTGGCTGCGGACGCTGGCCTGCAGGCCCTTCACCTTGGTGTCGAGCACGGCCTTGCTGTCGATCTGCAGCAGGAAGTGCACGCCGCCGCGCAGGTCCAGGCCCAGGTTCATGGGCTTGGCGCCGATGCTTTCCATCCAGGCCGGGGTGTTCTTCGCCAGGTTGACGGTGACGATGTAGTCGGGATTGTCCTTGTCGCGGTTCAGGTCGCGTTCGAGCGCCAGCTTGGCCTTGAACTGGGCGTCGGTGCTGGCGAAGCGCGCGCGTACCGCGGTGCTGTTGCCGGTGCCTTCCAGGGCGATCTTCGTGGCCGGAACACCATTACGCTTGAGGGTATCCTCTACCAGGCCGACGGTGGCGCTGGTGATATTGACCGTCGTTTTACCGGTGGTGACCTGCAGTGCCGGCGATTCGCCGAAGTAGTTCGGCGCCGTGTACAGCGCACCCAGCAGGAGCGCGACGGCGATCAATAGATATTTCCAGACGGGATAGCGATTCATAGTGTTCCAGCGTTCAATGTTGGGCACGATGCGGCCCCGGAGGGCCGCTGATGGTGCTTAACTAGCCTTACAGTGCCTTCAGGGTGCCTTTCGGCAGCAGCGTCACCACTGCGTTCTTCTGGACCACGATTTCGGTGCCGGTCGCGACTTCCAGGGTCACGGTGGTATCGGCCACCTTGACCACGCGGCCCAGGATGCCGCCGGCGGTCGCCACTTCGTCGCCCTTGGTCAGTGCATCCATCATCGCTTTCAGCTCGCGCTGGCGCTTCTGCTGCGGACGGATCATGAGGAAATACATGACCACGAACATCAGGATCAGCGGCAGGAAAGTGGTCAGGCTACCCATCAGGCCAGGATCGGCTGCAGCCGTCGTTTGCGCGTACGCGTTGGAAATGAACACAAGGACTCCGATTGTGAGGATTAAAAAATAAGCGGTATATTCTAGCACCGGCGGTGGGGCCGGGGACAATCTGAGGGTATGTAGGTTTGCAATTCCTAATTGCAAGATGTTGATGGAAAAATAAGTGCAGGGCCTGCTGGCCGAACAAAAAAGGGCTCTACCGTACAGGAGAGCCCTTCTTCTTGCAAACTCAGCAGTAAGCGCCCGCTTACACCCCGCGCGAGCGGTCAGCCCGGAACTGGATCCGGAACTCGTTGAACCGGTCCGCATCGATCGCGTCGCGCATCTCCTGCATGATCTTCAGGTAGAAGTGCAGGTTGTGGATCGTGTTCAGGCGCGCGCCCAAGATCTCGTTCGAGCGGTGCAGGTGGTGCAGGTAGGCGCGCGAGAAGTTCTTGCAGCAATAGCAGTCGCAGCTCTCGTCCAGCGGCGCCATGTCATCCTTGTAGCGCGCATTCTTGATCTTGACGTCGCCGAAGCGGGTAAACAGCCAGCCGTTGCGGGCATTTCGGGTCGGCATCACGCAGTCGAACATGTCGACGCCGTTGGCCACGCCCTCGACCAGGTCTTCCGGGGTGCCGACGCCCATCAGGTAGTGCGGCTTGTTCTCCGGCAGGCGCGGGCCGACGTGGGCCAGGATGCGCTGCATGTCTTCCTTCGGCTCGCCCACCGACAGGCCGCCGATCGCCAGGCCCGGGAAATTGATATCCTCGAGTCCAGCCAGCGACTCGTCGCGCAGGTGCTCGTACATGCCGCCCTGGACGATGCCGAACAGCGCGTTCGGGTTCTCGCCGCGCTTGAACTCGTTCATCGAGCGCTGGGCCCAGCGCAGCGACATGCGCATCGACTTGGCCGCCTCTTCGGCGGTGGCCGGGCGGCCGTCGATCTCGTAGGGGGTGCATTCGTCGAACTGCATCACGATGTCCGAGTTCAGCGAGCGCTGGATCTGCATCGACACTTCGGGCGACAGGAACTGGCGCGAGCCGTCGATCGGCGAGGCGAACTTGACGCCCTCTTCCGTGATCTTGCGCATCGCGCCCAGCGAGAACACCTGGAAGCCGCCCGAATCGGTCAGGATCGGGCCATCCCAGCCCATGAACTTGTGCAGGCCGCCGAACTTGTCGAGCACCGCCGTGCCCGGGCGCAGCCACAGGTGGAAGGTGTTACCCAGGATGATCTGCGAGCCGACTTCCTTCAGCTCGATCGGATCCATCGCCTTGACCGAGCCGTAGGTCCCGACCGGCATGAAGATCGGGGTTTCGATGGTGCCGTGGTTGAGCTTCAGGCGGCCGCGGCGCGCGTGCGACAGGCCGCTGGTGTCTTTCTTCAGGAGGGTAAATTCGAGCATGGTATCTATTAGCGTGAGGCAGTCGTCAGCAGCATGGCGTCGCCATAGCTGAAGAAGCGGTATTCGTTGGCGATCGCGTGGGCATAGGCCTTGCGGATCTCGTGGTAGCCGGCAAAGGCCGAGACCAGCATCATCAGGGTCGACTTGGGCAGGTGGAAATTGGTGATCAGGCGGGTCACCGTCTTGAAGGCGTAGCCCGGCGTGATGAACAGCGCCGTGTCGTCGCTGCCCACCTTCAGTTCGCCCGATTGCGAGGCCGATTCCAGCGCCCGCAGACTGGTGGTGCCGACCGCCACCACGTCGCGCCCAAGCGCTTTGGCCGCGCGCACCGCATCCACCGTCTCTTGCGGGATCGTGTACCACTCGGAGTGCATCTGGTGCGCCGACAGGTCTTCGACCCGCACCGGCTGGAAGGTGCCGGCGCCCACGTGCAGGGTCACGTAGGCCAGCTTGACGCCTTTCGCGGCCAGGCGGTCCAGCAGCGGCTGGTCGAAGTGCAGGCCGGCGGTCGGCGCGGCCACCGCCCCGGGCTCCTTCGAATACACGGTCTGGTAGCGCTGCTCGTCGAATTCGTCGGCATTGTGCTCGATGTAGGGCGGCAGCGGCAGGCGGCCGTGGGCCTCGATCAGCTCGAACACGTCGCCTTCGAAGTGCAGCGTGAAGAACTCGCCGGCGCGCTCGCCGACCGTGACGTCGAAGGCGTCGGCCAGGCGGATGCGGTTGCCCGGCTTGGGCGACTTCGATGCGCGCACCTGCGCCAGCACCGTGCGGTTGTCGAGCACCCGCTCGACCAGCACTTCCACCTGGCCGCCGGTCTCCTTGACGCCGAAGAAGCGCGCTTTCAATACGCGCGTATTGTTCATCACCAGGAGGTCGCCCGGCTGGAGCTGGTCGACGATGTCCGCGAAATGGCGGTCGGTGATCTGGTCGCCATCGAGCTGCAGCAGGCGCGAGGCGCTCCGGTCCGGCAGCGGATGCTGCGCGATCCGCTCTGGCGGCAAGTCGAAATCGAAATCGGAAAGCGAGTACATTGTTGTCAATTCTGGGAAAATGGATGCTGACAGCCTTACAATAGAGGCTGCAATGCGTGCGGCGAACCCTCTATTTTACGCCAGCATCTGCCTGAATGCCGCAATATGCCCGCCCCAAAGACCACATCCGCCCCCAAAACTGTTGAATCCAGGCTCGCCAAGCTAGGGCTGCGCACCGACATGGACCTGGTGCTGCACCTGCCGATGCGCTACGAGGACGAGACCCGCGTCGTCTCCATTCGTGACGCCAGCATGCGCGGCCTGCAGACCTGGCAGGTCGAAGGGGTCGTGGTCAGGAATGAAATCAGCTACAAGCCGCGGCGCCAGCTGCTGGTACAGATCTCGGACGACACGGGCGAGCTGCAGCTGCGCTTCATGAATTTCTACGGCAGCCAGGTCAAGCAATTGTCCGAAGGCGTGAGGGTACGCGCCCGGGGCGAACTGAAGCACGGCTTCTTCGGGGCCGAGATGGTCCACCCCACCTACAAGGTGATCAACGAGGGCGCGCCGCTGCCTACCTCGCTCACGCCGGTCTACCCGGCCGGCGAAGGCCTGTCGCAGACGGTGTTGCGGCGCGCGATCAACGACGCCATGAAACGGGTGGACTGGCGCGACACCCTGCCCAACGCCTTCCTCTCCCGCCTGCAGCTGTGGGACTTCGAGCCTTCGGTGCGCCTGCTGCACTACCCGCCCGCGGACGTGGACGAATACGCGCTGACCGAGCGCAGCCACCCGGCCTGGACCCGCATGAAGTTCGACGAGCTGCTGGCGCAGCAGCTGTCCCTGAAGCGGGCCCAGCGCGCCCGGCGCGAGAAAGGCGCGCCGCAGCTGCGCGCGGTCGGCGAACTGTCCAAGTCCTTCCTGGCCGCCCTGCCCTTCCAGCTCACCGGCGCGCAGCAGCGCGTCGTCAAGGAGATCGGCGCCGACCTGCACGAGGGCTATCCGATGCAGCGCCTGCTGCAGGGCGACGTCGGCAGCGGCAAGACCGTGGTGTCGGCGCTCGCCGCCGCCCAGGCGATCGACAGCGGCTACCAGGCGGCGCTGATGGCGCCCACCGAGATCCTGGCCGAGCAGCATTTCCGCAAGATCGCGGCCTGGATGGAGCCGCTCGGCGTGAAAGTGGCCTGGCTGACCGGCAGCCTGAAAAAAAAGGAAAAGGATGCGGCCAAGGAGCTGATCGAATCCGGCGAAGCCAAGCTGGTGATCGGCACCCACGCCCTGATCCAGGACACGGTGCAGTTCGCGCGGCTGGGCCTCGTCATCGTCGACGAGCAGCACCGCTTCGGCGTCGGCCAGCGTCTCACCCTGCGCAACAAGGGCAGCGACGGCCTGGTGCCGCACCAGCTCATGATGTCGGCCACACCGATCCCGCGCACCCTGGCCATGACCTACTACGCCGACCTCGAAGTGTCGGTGATCGACGAGCTGCCGCCGGGCCGCAGCCCGATCGTCACCCGCGCCATCGACCAGAACCGGCGCGACGAGGTGATCGAGCGCGTGCACGCCGCGGCCCAGGAAGGCCGCCAGGTGTACTGGGTCTGCCCGCTGATCGAGGAATCCGAGGTGCTGCAGCTGCAGACCGCCACCGAGACCTACGAGACCCTGGCCGAAGCCCTGCCCGACTTGCAGGTGGGACTGGTGCACGGGCGCCTCAAGCCGGCCGAGAAACAGGTGATCATGGACGCCTTCATCGCCGGGGACATCCACGTGCTGGTGGCGACCACCGTGATCGAGGTCGGGGTCGACGTGCCGAACGCCTCGCTGATGGTGATCGAGCACGCCGAGCGCTTCGGCCTGTCGCAGCTGCACCAGCTGCGCGGCCGCGTGGGCCGCGGTTCCGCCGCGAGCGTGTGCCTGCTTCTCTACCAGAGCCCGCTGGGCCAGGTGGCCAAGCAGCGCCTGCTGACGATGCGCGAGACCACCGACGGCTTCGAGATCGCGCGGCGCGACCTGGAGATCCGCGGTCCCGGCGAATTCCTGGGCGCGCGCCAGTCGGGCGAGGCGATGCTGCGCTTCGCCGACCTGGAGACCGACCAGTGGATCGTGGAAAAGGCGCGCGACGTGGCGCAGTACCTGCTGGACAACGGCGACCGGCCCGAATACATGGCGGTCATCGATGCCCACCTGACGCGCTGGCTGGGCGGGCGCGAGGAATTCCTGAGGGTGTAGGGAAGCAAACGGTGACAATCCGATAGACATCGGACCATCGAACCGGGCTATCGTGAGGGCTTGCCCATCATCCACATACGGCCATGCCCATCCTCGGACTCGGACTTCACCTGATCGTCGCCATCTTCTTTGCCGTCCACGCCGTGCGCACCGGGCGACAGTTGTACTGGCTGCTGATCCTGTTCGCCTTCCCCCTGCTCGGCAGCGTCGTCTATTTCGCGGCGGTGTTCCTGCCGCATTCGCGCCTGGAGCGCCAGGCCAGGATGGCCGGGCATGCGCTGCAGAAGAAGCTCGACCCGGGGCGCGAGGTGCGCGAGGCGCGGCAGGCCTTCGACCTGACGCCAACCGCGCACAACCAGATGCGCCTGGCCAGCGCGCTGCTCGAAGCGGGACAGAGCGCGGAAGCGGTGGCGCAATTCGACGCCTGCCTGCAGGGGCCATTCGCCCATGACGCCGAGGTGATCCTGGGAGCGGCGCGTGCAAAAGCGGCGCATGGCCAGCCGGATGCGGCGATCGGGCTCCTGGCATCGCTGCAGGCGAAGCAGCCGGGCTTCCGTCCGGAAGAAACGGGATTGGCGCTGGGCCGGGCCTACGCCGCCAGCAGACGCCAGATGGAGGCCGGCGCCCAGTTCTCGGCGCTGGCGGAGCGCTTCGGCAGCATCGAGGCGCGGGTGGAACTGGCGCTGTGGGCGCTCGCCAATCATGATGAGGCGGTGGCGCAGCGCGAGTTGAAGGAGATCGAGCATGCGCGCCGGCACATGAACAAGTACACGCTTGACCTGCATCGGGAGCTGTTCAGGCGGCTCGATGCCGCCACCGGAGGCCACTGAGCCCGTCAGTCGAAGCTGCGCTACTGCGCCAGCCTGACCGTATAGTTTCCGCCTTTTTCCTTGAACAGCGCCAGCCGATCGTACGCCTTCAACATGTCGAGCAAGCCGGCATAGCCGAGACCTGCCGGTGAAAATCCCGGATCGGTACGCCGCAGGTACTGGCTAAGAGTCGTCAGGTGAACCTTGCCATCGAGGGCGTCGCTCGTCAACAACGCCACAGCGTCGACTACCGCTTTCGGCCGGCGGTTCACTTTCGTTGGAGATGACTCCACTTTCGGTCGCGGCAGAATGGGGGCAGCTGGTCCCGAAACCGCCTGCGCGACGGCTGGCGGCGTCCACTCGAAAAACTGGTCACTTGCATTGCGCAAGGCATCCGGCGTCTTGGCTTCACCCACAATATAAACGCTGGCGCCGCGCTCATGCAGTTTGCGGCACAAGTACACGAAATCCGAATCGCTGGTGACGACAAAAAAGCAATCGGCGCGCTGGTCAAACAGGATTTCCAGCGCGTCGAGCGCGAGTGCCATGTCTGCGGTGTTCTTCCCTGCGGCATACTGGTACTGCAGGCAGGGCGTGAATGCCAGCGATACCAGCGTCTCTCGCCATTTGTTGGCCAAGGTCGCGTGATTTCCGTAACCCCGTTTCACCACGACGCGGCCAAATTTGGCAACATTGAGCAATGCGAATTCAACCGCAGCCGGGCTGGTATTGTCGCAATCGACCAGGACAGCCACACGGGACTCGTTATTCATCCAGGGTCTCCAGGATCAGGTCAGGTGCTGATCGCGTTGGTAAAGGTCAGCCGGTTCCCGAACGGGTCCTTCACCGACATGTCGCGCGAGCCCCAGGGCGTGTCGGCGATGTCCGGCCGGGCGTAGCCATACTGCCTGGCCGCCAGCTCCGCCTGGTAGGCATCGATGTCGCCGACCTCGATGCGCATCGCCGCGCCAGGGCAGCAATCGCCGTGGTGTTCGCTCAGGTGGAGGACGCAGCCGTCGCGCGAGACCTGCAGGTAGAGCGGCAGTCCGGGTTCGAAGCGGTGCTCCCAGTCGACCTCGAACCCCAAAAAGCCGACGTAGAATTCGCGGGCTTTGGCTTCGTCGAAGATGCGCAGGATGGGCGCAAGGGCGCGCAGCATCTCAATCGGCCCTGGTGAGCTCGACGCCATCCACCGTCATCTTCCACTTGCCGTCCTCGCGATGCGGCGGCTTGCTGACGACAAAAGTGGTGCGCACGAAGGCAACCCCGGCTTCGAAGTTGTTCCCCTTGAAGCCCTTCAGGTCGATGCTGAGGTTGACCTGGTCATTCGGCCTGCCGCGCTTGTATTCGACCTTGCCTTCCTTCGACAGCGACAGCTGCATGTCCTTGCCCTGCCAGTCGCCGACATAGTCCATTTTGTCGGCCGGGACCGGGTCGGCCCAGGCGGCGGCACTGGAAAACAGGCCGGCGGCCAGGACGAGGGATGGAAGGATACGCATGGGGGAACTCCGCTGGAATAGTGGTCAATACCGCTCCAGTATTCGCGCGGCGCTCCCGCTTGTCAATTCAGGCCGCATGCGCAGGCCGCAGGCTCCTGCGGTCGCTTTCGTAGGCCAGGCCGACCTGGCGCCGGATCTCGTCCATTACGCCCATCAGCGCCAGCGTTTCTTCCAGCTTCATGCCAGGGCTCTCCAGCAAGCCTGCGTTGAAGCAGCGCTGCGCCTCGATCACTTCGTGCACGTAGCCGTTGCCGAGGTAAGGCGTGTCCACCGTGCGCGTGCCGCCGTCCGCGAGGCTGACGGTGACGCTCGTCGCGCGGTGGAACATGGTGTTCATGCGCACGTGGCCGCGCGAACCCGACACCGTCAGCTCGCAGGGCGTGCGCGCCTGGAAGGAACAGCTGCATACCGACAGTCCGCCGCCTTCGTGCCGGAGCGTGAAGCCGGTCTGCACGTCGACGCCGGTTTCCCCGAGCGCGGCCTGGGCCTTGATCTCGGCGACGGGGCCGAGCAACGCGGTGGCGATCGACAGCGGATAGATGCCCAGGTCGAGCAGCGCGCCGCCGCCGAGCTCCGGATTATAGAGTCGATGTTCGGGACCGGCATTCGGCGTGATGCCGAAGTCCGCCACCACCTGGCGCACGGTGCCGATCTCGCCGGAGGCGATGATGCGCCGCACCTCGTCGAAGGCCGGCAGGTAGCGCGTCCACATGGCTTCCATCAGGAACAGGCGGCGCGAGCGCGCCAGCGTGACCACCTGCTCGGCTTCGCGCAGGTTCATGGTGAACGGTTTTTCGACCAGCACGCCCTTGCCGGCGCGCAGCGCCATCAGGGCGTTGTCGGCGTGCTGGGGATGCGGGGTGGCGACATAGACCAGGTCGATGCCGGCGGCGTCAAGCAGCTCCTGGTAGCTGCCATGGGCCGCGGCGCTGCCGCCGAATTCCTGCGCGAAGGCCTGGGCCTTGTCGAGGCTGCGCGACGCGACCGCCGCCAGCACGGCGTCCGGCACATCCTTCAGCGCACTGGCGAAGGCGCGCGCGATCTTGCCTGTGCCGAGGATGCCCCAGCGTACTGCGTTTGCCATCGTATTCCTTTCAGGTGGTCTGCCGTTTTGGACGGAAGACCGTGGTATCGAGATAAAAGTCGCGGTCCTGCCCGGGCCACCAGCCCGGCACGCCGAGCACCGGCAGCGGCGTGAAGCCGGCCGTCGTCAAGCCTTCGCGCGCCAGCTCGTCCGCCACATGGGCGTCGAGCCAGGCACGCTGCTCGCCAGGGGCCAGCGCCAGCACATCGTCGCCGGCGAAGATGACACGCGTGTGGGCGGTGATCGCCTTGCGTGGCGCCACCAGCTTTTCCATCAGCGCGTGGCCAAACAGCCAGATTCGCACATCGCTTTCGAAGACGGCGCGCTTGTCGTGGAGGGCGGACAGCCAGCCGTGGGCCCGCAGTTCGTCCACCAGCGCGCGTCCGCAGCTGCCCTCGCGCACCACCAGCAGCGCGGCGTTCTCGTCGAAAATGGTGGCGGCATCGCGCGCCGGACCGCGCGACTTGCCGATGCCGGCCTGGGCGATCTGGGCGGCCTGCAGGGCATTGAGCTGGCGTTTGATAAGCGGGAAGGTCTGCCACACCAGGCCGTTGAAGAAGTCGTGCAGGTTGTCGCGGGTCGGGACCTGGCCGGTGGCGCCGATGAATTCCTCGTAGGCCGTCCCCTCCGGCAGCGCGCTTTGCGGCACGAAGCGCAGCGGCAGGCCCGCCCCGTTGCGCAGACCGAGCGCGGTGGCGTTGCGGTTGAAGGCATCGATGAAGTCATCGCCGTCCAGGCCCAGCCGCGCAACTTCCAGCCAGGCCGGCCGCACCGCGTCATACCACGGGCACGACCAGTCGATCTGCGACAGCATGCAGGCTTACACCATCTTCCAGGAGATGGTCTCGCCGGCATTGAGCGGCACCAGCGAGTGCTCGCCGAAGGGAACGGTTTCCGGCAGGATCCAGGATTCGCGCTTGAGCGTGATCGTCCCTTCGTTGACCGGCAGGCCGTAGAAGGCCGGGCCGTTCAGGCTGGCGAAGCCTTCCAGCTTGTCGAGTGCACCGGCCTGGGCGAAGGCTTCGGTATACATCTC
Source organism: Massilia sp. UBA6681 (assembly GCF_002454935.1). Taxonomy (NCBI): domain Bacteria; kingdom Pseudomonadati; phylum Pseudomonadota; class Betaproteobacteria; order Burkholderiales; family Oxalobacteraceae; genus Massilia; species Massilia sp. UBA6681. Next base: position 24,119 of record NZ_DKJX01000032.1, on the reverse strand, counting down.
CATCGCGTGCAGCGCGGTGTAGCAGCCGGCGCAGCCGCAGGCGGCGTACTTGGTGTGCACCGCGTGCGGCGCCGAGTCGGTGCCGAGGAAGAAGCGCTCGTCGCCGCTGGTGGCGGCCGTGACCAGCGCCAGGCGGTGTTCCTCGCGCTTGAGCACCGGCAGGCAGTAGTAGTGCGGGCGGATGCCGCCGCGGAAGATCTCGTTGCGGTTGTACAGCAGGTGGTGGGCGGTGATGGTCGCCGCGATCGGGCCTTCCGCCTCGGCCACGTACTGGGCTGCTTCCTTGGTGGTGATGTGCTCGAACACCACCTTCAGGACCGGCATGGCGCTGCGCAGCGGGCGCATGACGCGCTCGATGAACACGGCTTCGCGGTCGAACAGGTCGATCTCGTTGTCGGTCACTTCGCCGTGCACCAGCAGCGGCATGCCGACTTCCTGCATCACTTCCAGGGTTTTGTAGCACTTCTTCAGGTCGGTCACGCCGGCGTCGGAATTGGTGGTGGCGCCGGCCGGGTACAGCTTGACCGCGTGGACGAAGCCGGAATCCTGGGCGCGGCGGATCTCGTCCGGATCGGTGTTGTCGGTCAGGTACAGCGTCATCAGCGGCTCGAAGGCCATGCCCTCGGGCAGGGCCGCCAGGATGCGCTCGCGGTAGGCGGCAGCCATGGCGGTGGTGGTGACCGGCGGCTTCAGGTTCGGCATCACGATCGCGCGCGCGAACTGGCGCGCGCTGTGCGGCAGGACGCTGGACAGCGCTGCGCCGTCGCGCAGGTGCAGGTGCCAGTCGTCGGGGCGGGTGATGGTGATGGTGTCAGGGGTATCGATCGGGGACATGGCGGCTCTCGGATTGCGGATGCCGACATTTTACCCGCAGCGCGCCCTCGCAGCGCGCAGTGTGCGACCTTGACTAATGAATAATACGGGCCAAGAACTCGCGCGCCCGCTCGGACTTCGGCGCGCCGAAGAAGTCTTCGGCCGGGCTGTCCTCGACGATGCTGCCGTGGTCCATGAAGACGATCCGGTCCGCCACCTTGCGCGCGAAGCCCATCTCGTGGGTGACCACCATCATGGTCATGCCTTCATGGGCCAGCCCCACCATCACGTCGAGCACTTCGCCGATCATCTCCGGGTCGAGGGCGGAGGTCGGCTCGTCGAAGAGCATCGCCACCGGGTCCATCGCCAGCGCGCGCGCGATCGCTACGCGCTGCTGCTGCCCGCCCGAGAGCTGGCTCGGGTACTTGTCCTTGTGGGCCAGCAGGCCGACCCGGTCGAGGTATTTCAGACCGCGCATCAAGGCTTCATCCTTGCTGCGGCCCAGCACCTTGACCTGGGCCAGTGTCAGATTTTCGCGTACCGACAGGTGCGGGAACAGCTCGAAGTTCTGGAACACCATGCCGATGCGGGCGCGCAGCTGGGACAGCCTGGTTGTCGGATCGCCCACCGAGATGCCGTCGACCCGGACCACGCCCTCCTGGAAGGGTTCCAGCCCGTTGACGGTCTTGATGAGGGTGGATTTGCCGGAGCCGGAGGGCCCGCACACCACCACCACGTCGCCGCGCTCCACCCGGGTGCTGCAATCGCGCAGCACCTGGAAGCTGCCGTACCACTTGCTGACATTCTCGATTTCGATCATCTGCGCCTGTTCTGTTGTACTCGTGTAAGCGTGCTTGACAGCATTTCTAGCGACAAGGATACTTCGGAACTTGCCTTACCTACCAGAACGGCTCACCGTTCTCCCTTATACAAATACCCAATAATTCGCCTTGCGACAGTGCCATCCCCTGCCGCGGGTTATGCACAGGTCCACGAGACAGGAAGCATTATGGATAAAAAGAACCGCCTGACAACCTACATCCTGGTCGGCCTCGCGCTCGGGATCGTCGTCGGCTACGTGGCCAACACCAGCTTCGAGAACCCGGCCGGCTTTGCCGAGACAATGTCGCTGATCACGACCATGTTCCTCCGCCTGATCAAGATGATCATCGCGCCGCTGGTGTTTTCGACCCTGGTGGTCGGCATCGCCAAGATGGGCGACGCCAAGGAAGTGGGCCGCATCGGCGTCAAGGCGCTGGGCTGGTTCTTCATCGCCTCGGTCATCTCGCTGTCGCTGGGCCTGATCCTGGTGAACCTGTTCCGTCCGGGTGACGCGATGGCCCTGTCAGGCGCCGTGCCGCCGGTAGGCGCCTCGTCGGGCATCACCACCTCGGGCCTGACCATGAAGGACTTCATCACCCACCTGATCCCGACCTCGATCTTCGACGGCATGGCCAGGAACGAAATCCTGCAGATCGTCGTGTTCTCGGTCTTCTTCGGCACCGCGGCCGCCGCCGTCGGCGCCCGCGCCACCCCGCTGATCGACGCGGTGGACGGCATCGCCCACATCATGCTGAAGCTCACCGGCTATGTCATGAACTTCGCGCCAATCGCCGTGTTCGCGGCGGTGGCCGGCGTCATCGCCAAGAGCGGCCTGGGCGTGCTGTCGACCTACGGCATCTTCATGGCCGAGTTCTACCTCGGCATCATCCTGCTGTGGGTGGTCCTGATCGCGATCGGCGGCATCTTCCTGGGCCGCCGCGTGCTGCGCCTGATCTCCGAACTGAAGGAACCGACCATCCTGGCCTACACCTGCGCCTCGTCGGAAGCGGCGTTCCCGAAGACCCTGGAAGGGCTGGAGCGCTTCGGCGTCAAGAACCGCCTGGCCGCCTTCGTGCTGCCGATCGGCTACTCGTTCAACCTCGACGGCTCGATGATGTACTGCACCTTCGCGGCCGTGTTCATCGCCCAGGCCTACGGCATCGAGCTGGACCTGGCGACCCAGATGACCATGATGCTGGTGCTGATGCTGACCTCGAAGGGCATGGCCGGCGTGCCGCGCGCCTCGCTGGTCGTCATCGCCGCCACCCTGGCCCAGTTCAACATCCCGGAAGCCGGCCTGCTGCTCCTGCTGGGCATCGACCACTTCCTGGACATGGCCCGTTCGGCCACCAACGTGATCGGCAACGGCATCGCCACCGCCGTGGTCGCGAAGTGGGAAGGCGACCTGGCCGAGCCGAACAAGGATCCGGCCGTCGCGCCGCTGCGCTGATTACTAAATCAGGTTTCACCATGAAAGGCCTTCCAGCGATGGAGGGCCTTTTTCACATAACGACAATGAGGAGCGAGACATGAAACAGCTGTACATGGCAGGCCTGCTGCTGGGCGCGTTCGGCAGTGCACACGCCGCCACCCAGACCATCGACTGCGGCCGCCTGCTGGACGTCAAGAGCGGCACCTGGCGCGAGCGCGTCAGCATCGTGGTCGAGAACGGCGTCGTGAAATCGATGGGGCCGATGACGCAAGCCGCAGGTAACGTGGACCTGTCGCGCCACGCCTGCCTGCCGGGCCTGATCGACATGCACGTGCACCTGACCAGCGAGACCGCGCCGGTGGCCGACGCCTACCGCGACCGCCTGACCGCCGACCCGCAGGACATGGCTTTCCGTTCGGTCAAGTATGCCCAGCGTACCCTGATGGCGGGCTTCACCACGGTGCGCGACCTCGGCGCCGCCGACGGCCTGAACGTCTCGCTCAAGCGCGCCATCGCCGCCGGCGAGATCCCGGGCCCGCGCATGTTCACCGCCGGGAAGTCGATCGCCACCACCGGCGGCCACGCCGACCCGACCAACAACCTGTCCCACTTCCTGAGCGAGAAGATCGGCGCCCCCGGGCCCGAGAAGGGCGTGATCGACAGCCCGGAAGAAGGCCGCCAGGCCGTGCGCCAGCGCTACAAGGAAGGCGCGGACCTGATCAAGATCACCGCCACCGGCGGCGTGCTGAGCCAGGCCGCCAACGGCCAGAACTCGCAGTACACCGAGGACGAGCTGAAGGCCATCGTCAGCACCGCCAAGGACTACGGCTTCCGCGTCGCGGCCCATGCGCACGGCGCCGAGGGCATGAAGCGCGCGCTGCGCGCCGGCGTCGACTCGATCGAGCACGGCACCCTGATGGACGACGAGACCGTCGCCCTGTTCAAGAAGACCGGCCACTGGTACGTGCCGACCATCTCGGCCGGCCGCTACGTGGCGGACAAGGCCAAGGATCCGAACTATTATTCGGCCCTGGTGCGCCCGAAGGCCGCCGCGATCGGCCCGCAGCTGCAGGCCACCTTCGCACGCGCCCACAAGGCCGGCGTGAAGATCGCCTTCGGCACCGATGCCGGCGTGTTCCCGCATGGCGAGAACGCCAAGGAGTTCGGCTACATGGTCGAGGCGGGCATGTCGCCGGCTGAAGCCATCCGTGCCGCGACCCTGCATGCTGCCGCCCTGCTCGACCAGGGCAATCGCCTGGGTTCGGTCGAACCGGGCTTTGCCGCGGACATCATCGCGGTCGAGGGCGATCCGCTGCGCGACGTGAAGGTGCTCGAGCAGGTCAAGTTCGTGATGAAAGACGGCGTCGTCTACAAGAAGCCGTAAGCAGTTTTATTGAAGGAGAAGTCCATGCTGTTCCAGAAGTCCAGCCGCGCATGCGCGGCGCTGTTCGCCTTCCTGTTCCTGCTCGCCCCGGCGGCGCAGGCGCAGGCAAGCAAGCTGCCCAACGTGACCATTCTCGCCACCGGCGGCACCATCGCCGGCACCGGCGCCAGCAGCACGACCACGGTCGGCTATACCGCCGCCACCGTGGGTGTGCAGTCGCTGATCGGGGCGGTCCCGGAAATCACCAAAGTGGCGAACGTCACCGGCGAGCAGGTGTTCCAGATCGCCAGCGAAAACATGGGCAACGAGCACTGGCTGATCCTGGCCAAGCGCGTCAACACCCTGCTGGCGCAACCGAACGTGGACGGCATCGTCATCACGCACGGCACCGACACGCTGGAAGAGACGGCCTACTTCCTGAACCTGGTCGTCAAAAGCAAAAAGCCGGTGGTGGTGGTCGGGTCGATGCGCCCGTCCACCGCCCTGTCGGCGGACGGCCCGATCAACCTCTATAACGCGGTCAACCTGGCCGGCTCGCCCAGTGCGGTCGGCAAGGGCGTGCTGGTGGCGATGAACGACCAGATCCACGCGGCGCGCGACGTCACCAAGGCCAACACCACCACTGCCGACACCTTCCGTGCGGCCGAGCTGGGCATGATCGGCTACCTCCAGGGCGGCAAGCCTTTCTTCTACCGTGAGGTCACGCGCAAGCACACGGTGGAGTCCGAATTCGATGTGTCGAAGCTGGATGCGCTGCCGCAGGTGGACGTGGCCTACGCGTATGCCAACGTGGGCGACGTGGCGGTGAAGGCGCTGGTGGCCGCTGGCGCCAAGGGCCTGGTGCACGCGGGCGTGGGCAATGGGAGCCTGCCGGCCAAGACCAGGCCAGCCCTGGTCGCTGCGCGCGAAAAAGGTGTGGTGATCGTGCGTTCGTCGCGTGTGGGCCAGGGCATCGTGGCGCGCAATGGCGAGGCGAACGACGACCAGCTGGACTTCGTGGTGGCGGATACGCTGAGCCCGCAGAAGGCGCGCATCCTGCTGATGCTGGCGCTGACCAGGACCAGCAATACCAAGGACATCCAGCGGATGTTCTATACCTACTGATTCGCTGTTGCTTGACCGCGTGGGCAGGAAACCTGCCCACCCTACAACGGCCTTTCGTAGGGTGGGCGGGTCTCCCGCCCACGCGGTCAGGCTGCGTGCGCATTTCCCCTACTTCGCAATCTCCAAGGGCGGCGACGCCAGCTCCTCATCCGGCCGCGCCAGCTGCCTTTCCCACATCTGCGCATACAGCCCGCGCGCCGCGAGCAAGGACCCGTGCGTGCCGCGCTCCACGATGCGCCCGTGGTCCAGCACGATGATCTGCTGCGCATCCGCGATGGTCGACAGCCGGTGCGCGATCACCAGGGTGGTGCGGTCCTTCGCGATGTCCTTCAGCTGGGCCTGGATCGCCTGCTCCGACTTCGAATCCAGCGCCGACGTCGCCTCGTCGAAAATCAGAATCGCCGGGTTCTTCAGCAGGGTGCGCGCGATCGCCACGCGCTGCTTCTCGCCGCCCGACAATTTCAGGCCGCGCTCGCCCACCATGGTCTGGTAGCCGTCCGGCAGGCTCTCGATGAAGTCGTGGATCGAGGCGGCGCGCGCCGCCGCCACGATGTCCTCGTGCGAGGCGCCCGGCCGGCCGTAGGCGATGTTGTATTCGATGCTGTCGTTGAACAGCACCGTGTCCTGCGGCACGATGCCGATCGAGGCGCGCAGCGATTGCTGGGTAATGTTGCGCAGGTCCTGGCCGTCGATGCGGATCGCCCCGCCATTCACGTCGTAGAAACGGAACAGCAGGCGTGACAGGGTCGACTTGCCCGATCCGCTGTGGCCCACCACTGCGGTGGTGGTCCCGGCCGGAATCGTGAAGTCGACGTCGAACAGGATCTGGCGCTTGGCTTCGTAGCTGAACTCGACGTGCGAGAACTCGACCCGCGCGCCCTGCGTCACCAGCGGCTGGGCGCCGGGGCTGTCGGCCACTTCGCGGTTCTGGTCGAGCAGCGAGAACAGGCGCTCCATGTCGGCCAGGCTCTGCTTGATCTCGCGGTAGATCACGCCCAGGAAGTTCAGCGGGATGTACAGCTGGATCATGAACGAGTTCACCAGCACCAGGTCGCCCAGCGTCATGGTTCCGGCGATCACGCCTTCGGTGGCGCGCCACAGGATCAGCGTGACGGCGGTGGCGATGATCAAGGACTGGCCCGTGTTCAGGAAAGAGAGCGAGGTCTGCGAGCGCACTGCGGCGTTCTCGAAGCTCTGCAGGCCCTGGTCGTAGCGCTTCGCTTCGTATTCCTCGTTGCCGAAGTACTTCACCGTTTCGTAGTTGAGCAGCGAATCGATGGCCTTGGTATTCGCCTTCGAGTCGAGCTCGTTCATGGTGCGGCGAAAGTGCGTGCGCCACTCGGTCACGATCACGGTGAAGGCGATGTAGCTCACCAGGGCCACGCCGGTAATGACGGTGAACCAGATGTCGTAGTTCAGCACCAGGTAGCCGAGCACCAGGGTGATCTCCACCAGCGTCGGCAGCACGTTGAACAGCGAATAGGAGATGAGCGAATTCACGCCGCGCGTGCCGCGCTCGATGTCGCGTGTCATGCCGCCGGTCTGGCGGTTCAGGTGGAAGCGCAGCGACAGCGCGTGCAGGTGGCGGAACACCTTCAGCGCGATGGTCCGCACCGCGCGCTGCGTCACCCGTGCGAACAGGAATTCGCGCAGCTCGGTGAACAGCGTGGTGGACAGGCGCAGCAGGCCATAGGCGACCAGCGCCCCGAGCGGCAGCACCAGCAGCGCATGCGGGTCTTTCGGGTCGATGGCGAGCTGGTCGATCAGTTGCTTGAGCACCAGCGGCACGCCGACGTTGGCTAATTTTGCGCCCACCAGCGCGGCGAGCGCCGCCAGCACGCGCCATTTGTAGACCCACAAATACGGGAACAGGGTACGCAGGGTGGCCCAGTCGTTGCGGGGCACGCCCTTCGAATCGGGCGGCAGGGGTACGGATGAGGCCGAATTTGACGATGAGTTGCGGCGCATGGCAGGGCAAAGGGATTTATGGTTCAATTCGGGACGATTGTAGCTTTTACCGAGAATTCAAGATGACCACGCCACAAAATGCCGCCGCCCCACGAACCCGCCTGCCCGAAGGCAAGATGCCCGAACTGCGCGTGATGCCCGCGCCGTCCGACGCCAACGTGTACGGGGACGTGTTCGGCGGCTGGATCATGGCCCAGGTCGATGTCGCCGGCTCGCTGCCGGCCACCCGCCGCGCGAACGGACGCGTGGCCACCATCGCCGTGAACTCCTTCCTGTTCAAGCAGCCGGTGTTCGTGGGCGACCTGCTGTCCTTCTACGCCGAGATCGTCAAGGTCGGCAATACCTCGATCACCGTGTGCGTCGAGGTCTATGCCGAGCGCAACCGCCTGCAGGCGGATGTCGTGAAAGTCACCGAGGCCCAGCTGACCTACGTCGCCACCGGCCCGGACCGCAAGCCGCGCCAACTGCCGCCACTCGACTCGCTGATCTCGCACGACTGACGATGTCTGGGCGCCGGCTGTTCCTGCTCGACGCCGCGCGGCTCTCGGCCGCGCTGTCCGCCGCCAGCCTGGGCGCCTGCGCCTCGTCCGCGAAAGGCCCCTACCCGTTCAGCCTGGGCGTCGCCTCGGGCTCGCCGCTGCCCGATTCCGTCATCCTGTGGACGCGCATCCTGAGCGAGCCGCTCAAGGCGGAATCCACGCCGCCGGTCGCGATGACGGTGCGCTGGGAAGTCGCGCACGACGAGGCCTTCCGCAGCATCGCCGCGAAAGGCACGGCGGTCGCCGGGCCGGAGCTCGCCCACAGCGTGCACGTCGACGTGAAAGGCCTGGCGCCGGGCCGCTGGTACTGGTACCGCTTCATGCTGGGCGACGCCGTCAGCCCGGTCGGCCGCACCCGCACGGCGCCAGGCAGGGACGAGATGCCCGGCCAGCTCAAGCTGGCGGTGGCGTCCTGCCAGCACTGGGAGTTCGGCAGCTATGCCGCGCACCGCCACATCGCGGCGAGCAGTCCCGACCTGGTCGCCTTCCTGGGCGACTACATCTACGAGTGGGGCCCCTACCAGCTGCGCCATCCCACGCGTGCGGTGCGCAGCGACGAGTCGTTCACGCTGTCCGATTATCGCAAGCGCTATGCGCAGTACAAAAGTGACCCGGACCTGCAAGCCGCGCATGCCGCGGCGCCCTGGATCGTGACCTGGGACGACCACGAGGTGGCCAACGACTACGCCGCCCTGCGCGACGAGCGCCTGGCCCAGGACTTCGCGACCCGCCGCGCCGCGGCCTACCAGGCTTTTTATGAACACATGCCATTGCGCCTGCCTTCGCTCAGGCGCGACGGTTTTGCGAAAGTGGAACTGTTCCAGCGCGTCGACTGGGGCCGGCTGGCACGCTTCCACGTGCTCGACGACCGCCAGTACCGTTCGCCGCAGGCCTGCACCAAGTCCGCCACCCAGGGCGGCTCGAACGCCGTGTTCGCGCGCGCCTGCGAGGCCCTGCGCGATCCGCGCCGCACGATGCTGGGCGCGGAACAGGAGGCGTGGCTGGAATCAAGCCTGGCGACCTCGCGCGCAACATGGAACATCCTGGCGCAGCAGACCCTGATGGCGCAGTCGAGCAGCGTGCCGGTCGTGAAGCCGGAGGACGGCCGCTTCTGGACCGATGGCTGGGACGGCTACCCGGCGGCGCGGCGGCGCCTGCTGGACACGATCGTCAGGCAGGGCGCGCACAATCCGCTGGTGCTGGGCGGCGACGTGCACACCTTCTATGCGACCGCGCTGCGGCCGGATTTCTCGAAGCCGGTCTCGAAGCAGAACGCGGTGGTGGCGACGGAGTTCGTGGGCACCTCGGTGACCTCGAGTTCACGCTCGCAGGAGCGCACGCTGGCGCACATGGAGAACAACCCGCACATGCTGTACGGGCGCAGCGACAAGCGCGGCTACATGCTGCTGGAGATCACGCCGAAGCAGACGGTGACGCACTTCATGGGACTGGACGACGTGCGGGATGCAAAATCGGCCATCGCGGAACTGGCTGCGTTCCGCGTGGCCGACGGGGTGGCGGGCGTCGAGCAGACAAGCTAGGACCAGGAGGTAGGGTGGGCGGCTCCACCCGGCGATATGATCAGCTGCAGCGCAGACGCCGCCCACGCGTTCAAACAGAACTCGAACAGCCGCCTCGTCTGCTCGTGCGGGAGTTGAACGCGTGGGCGGCATCGACAATAACGGCATGCCTGACCGAGGGGTGGAGCCGCCCACCCTACGATCTTGTCGAGAGGACTTAGGCCGAGGTCTTCTCGTCGCGCAGCTCGCGCCGCAGGATCTTGCCCACGTTGGTCTTCGGCAGCGTCTCGCGGAACTCCACGTACTTCGGCCGCTTGTAGCCCGTGAACTGCTCCTTGCAGAAGGCCATCACCTGCTCGCTGGTGAGCGCGGCATCCTTCTTCACGATGTACAGCTTGACGGCCTCGCCCGAGTTCTTGTCCGGCACGCCCACGCAGGCCACTTCCAGCACGCCCGGCATCGCCGCGACCACGCCTTCGATCTCGTTCGGGTAGACGTTGAAGCCCGAGACCAGGATCATGTCCTTCTTGCGATCGACGATGCGGGTATAGCCCTTCTCGTCCATGATGCCGACATCGCCGGTCTTGAAGAAGCCGTCCGCGGTCATGACCTTGGCGGTCTCGTCGTCGCGCTGCCAGTAGCCGGCCATCACCTGCGGGCCGCGCACCGCGATCTCGCCGGCGGTGCCGAAGGGGACTTCGTTGCCGGCTTCGTCCAGGATGCGGATCTCGGTCGAGGGCAGCGGCAGGCCGATGGTGCCGGTGAAGTCGGTGATGTCGCAGCGGTTCGCGGTGACCACCGGCGAAGTCTCGGACAGGCCATAGCCTTCCACGATCGGGATGCCGGTCATTTGCAGCCATTTGTCCGCCACGGCTTTTTGCACCGCCATGCCGCCACCCGGGCACACCAGCAGGCCCGAGAAGTCGAGCTTGGCGAATTCCGGGTTGTTCACCAGCCCGTTGTACAGCGTGTTCACGGCCGGGAAAATGTTGATGCGGTAGTCACCCAGTTCCTTGATGAAGCCCGGGATGTCGCGCGGGTTCGGAATCAGGAGGTTCATGCCGCCCACGCGCAGGCCCAGCAGGGCGCACACGGTCAGCGCATAGATGTGGTACAGCGGCAGCGCGCACACGAACTGCGGCTGTTCGCCAGCCTTCAGTTTGCTCAGGGTCGGGGCGAACCAGGCTTCGTTCTGCAGCACGTTGGCGATCACGTGCTTGTGCAGTAGCACCGCGCCTTTCGAGACGCCGGTGGTGCCGCCGGTGTACTGCAGGAAGGCGATGTCGTCGTGGCCGATGGCGACCGGACGCAGGGTTGCGCCCGAAGCTTCCGCCAGCATGCGCTTGAAGCCGATCGAACCCGGCAGCGACCAGGCCGGCACCATCTTCTTGACCTTGCGGACCACCAGGTTGACCAGCGTGCCCTTCAGGCCGCCCAGCAGGTCGCCCATGCTGGCCACGACCACGTGCTTGACCTGGGTGTTACCGATCACCTGTTCCAGCGTGTGCGCGAAGTTCTCCAGCACCACGATGGCCTCGGCGCCGGAATCCTTGAGCTGGTGCTGCAGTTCGCGCGGGGTGTAGAGCGGATTGACGTTGACGATCACGTAGCCGGCGCGCAGCACGGCAGCCATCGCCACCGGGTATTGCAGCACGTTCGGCAGCATGATGGCCACGCGTGCGCCCGGCTTCAGGCCCCTGGCCTGCAGCCAGGCCGCCATGCGGCCCGACAGGCGGTCCAGTTCGGCGAAGGTGAGCGTCTTGCCCATGCACGCATAGGCCTTGCGGTCGGCGTACTTGCGGAACGCCTCCTCCAGCAGATGCGTCAGGGAGCGGTACTGCGTGGGGTCGATCTCCGCAGGTACGCCGCCCTCGTACGACTTGAGCCAAAACTTGTCCATCCGTGCCTCACCTTCTGTATCTGATGCTATGTCCATTAAAACGCGAAGCCGCCCGGAGCATGGCAGCTTCGGGGCGGCTTCCGCGGGCCGGCATGCTGCGCCGGCCGTCATGCTGCCGTCAGGCGGTTTCCGCCTGCTTCTTCTCGTCCCGCAGTGCGCGGCGCAGGATCTTGCCGACGTTGGTCTTCGGCAGCTCGTCGCGGAACTCGATGTACTTCGGTTTCTTGTAGCCGGTGAACTGCTGCTTGCAGTAGTCCATCAGCTGCTCGGCGGTCAGGTTCGGGTCCTTGCGCACCACGAACACCTTCACCGCTTCGCCGGAATGCTCGTCCGGCACGCCGATCACGGCGCACTCCAGCACGCCCGGGTGGCCGGCGATCACGCCTTCCAGCTCGTTCGGGTAGACGTTGAAGCCCGAGACCAGGATCATGTCCTTCTTGCGGTCGACGATCTTCACGTAGCCGTCCGCATCCATGATGCCGACGTCGCCCGACTTGAAGAAGCCGTCCGGCGTCATGACCTTGGCGGTTTCGTCCGGGCGGTTCCAGTAGCCCGCCATCACCTGCGGGCCGCGGATCGCGATCTCGCCGATCTGGCCGATGCCCATCTGCTTGCCCTCGTCGTCCAGGATCGCGATATCGGTGGACGGAATCGGCAGGCCGATGGTGCCGGTGAATTCCTTCACGTCGGCGCGGTTGCAGGTGGCCACCGGCGCGGTCTCGGACAGGCCGTAGCCTTCGATGATCGCGGTGCCCGTGATCTGTTTCCACTTGTCGTTGACGGCCTTCTGCACCGCCATGCCGCCGCCGTTCGACACCTTCAGGCCCGAGAAGTCCACGGTGCCGATGTCCGGGTGGTTCACCAGCGCGTTGTACAGCGTGTTCACGGCCGGCAGCATGTTGATCTTGTACTTGCCCAGCTCCTTGATGAAGCCCGGGATGTCGCGCGGGTTGACGATCAGGATGTTCAGCGCGCCGGTGCGCATGCCCCACATCGCGCAGGCCGTCAGCGCGAAGATGTGGTACAGCGGCAGCGCGCAGACGATCACGGTCTGCTCGTTCGACTGCCCCATCGCCGGCGCCGACCAGGCTTCGGTCTGCAGCACGTTGGCGATCACGTTGCGGTGCGTGAGCGTCGCGCCTTTCGACACGCCGGTGGTGCCGCCGGTGTACTGCAGGAAGGCGATGTCCGAGGACTTCAGCTCGACCTTCGAGAACGGCATCCTGGCGCCCTGCGACAGGGCTTCCTTGAAGCGCACCATGTTCGGCAGCGAGTACTCCGGCACCATCTTCTTGATGTTACGGACCACGAAGTTGACCAGCATGCCCTTGGCGCCGCCCAGCATCTCGCCCATGCTCGCCACCACCACGTGCTTGAGCGGGGTCTTGCCGATCACCTGCTGCACCGTGTTCGCGAAGTTCTCGAGCACGATGATCGCTTCGCTGCCCGAGTCCTTGATCTGGTGCTCGAGCTCGCGCGGCGTGTACAGCGGGTTGACGTTGACCACGGTGTAGCCGGCGCGCAGCACGGCCGCGATCGCGATCGGGTACTGCAGCACGTTCGGCATCATGATCGCCACCCGCGCGCCGCGCTCCATGCCGCGGCTCTGCAGCCAGGCCGCCAGCTTCTTCGAATAGGCATCCAGCTCGCCGTAGGTCAGGAACTTGTCCATGCACACGTAGGCGTTGCGGTCGGCGTACTTGCTGAAGGATTCCTCCAGCATGTGCACCAGCGACGCGTACTGGTCAGGGTTGATCTCGCTTGGTACGTTCGGGGGGTACGACTTCAGCCAAATTTTGTCCATCGGATGCCCTTTTGTCTCGAATAGTTATCGTGGTGGTCCGAGCGTGCGCAGTCCAGGATTGCGCCTTTGCTATCGCCTGCTTGTGATGCTATCGGGCAGCGCCAATGCGCGCAAGTTCTTTTAAGTCGATTGGAACGGGTCCTCTATATGCGTTTATTTCCCCGTACTGGCGACCTCGCCCATGGTGCGCTGCACCACGAGCGGCGCGGTCGGGGCCGGCGCCGCCAGCCTGGCCAGCACGCGGTGCCGCTCAAGCTTGTCGAGCTTGGCGATCTGGTTGACCGACTTGTAGAAAGCGGTCCAGCTGCGCTCCTTGCGCAGCAGCGCGCGGAAGGCCGGGACGAAGTCGTTGTAGGTGGCGATCGAGGCCAGGTGGGCGTTCGACAGCGGCTCGGCGAAGAAGCGGTCGTAGCCCGCGTAACCGCCCCAGTTCGCCTTCAGCACCTGGTAGTCGTCCTTCAGCGCGATGAACAGCCGCGCCTTGGTGGCGCGCTTGTCGTCGCGGCTCATGTCGCTGGCATAGAGCTTCTCCAGCTCGCCGCGGTAGCGCACCAGCAGCGCCATGAAATCCTTCTTGCGCGCCGTGTAGCGCTCGAAGGCCTCGACCATGGCCTCGTTGCCGAAGCGTTCCAGCCAGCCTTCGACGCCGGCCTGCTCCACCGCGCTGGCAAAGGACTCGTTGAACTTCGAATCGCCCGGTACGTACACCACCTGGTGCGCCAGCTCGTGGAAGATCAGGCGCGCCAGCTCGGCGTCCGGGTAGTGGATGAAGGTCGAGATCAGGGGGTCGCTGAACCAGCCCAGGGTCGAGTAGGCACTGACGCCGCCCACTTCCACGTCGTGGCCCTGGCTGCGCAGCTGTTTCGCATAGGCCTGGGCTTCCTGCTTGCTGTAGTAGCCGCGGTAGTTCACGCAGCCGGCCACCGGAAAGCACCACTGCATCGGTTTCAGCGACAGCTCGGGCGTGGCGACCACGTTCCACAGCACGTAGGGACGCTTGATGTTGGTGAAGTTGGTGTAGCTGCCGTTGTCGGGCAGCTTCATTTCCTGGATCGCGTAGCGGCGGATCTGGCGTGCCGCCTCCAGGCGGTGGCGCAGCTTGGTATTGGTGGAGGGATCGGCCAGCCAGGCATCGATTGGACGGGAATCCGTCAGCAGTTCGAGCTGGCCTTGTGCGGCCTGGGTGTAGTAGGAGAGGGATGAGCAGCTTGACAACATCAGGGCCGCGGCGGTAGCGGCCATGAATGGCCGGAAGGCCCGGGAAAATCTAGTGGTGGATTTCATCTCGCATTGAGGGCGCGGCCTTTTCGACCTGCACCAGGGTGTCGTAGAAAGTGGGCGCCCTGCCCATGTCGGTCAATCGCTGGCTGGTGACTTCATTGGCGTTCTTGCCGTCGCTGGCGAGTTTCTTCCACCAGATCGACAAGCCCACCACCAGTCCTTCGCGCGCCTTGTCGGTGACGCGTGCACGGGCAACGAACGAGCCGCGGTCGTTGAAGATACGCGCCATGTCACCATGCAGGATGCCGCGTCGTGCGGCGTCGTTCGGGTGGATGTCGAGGTGCGGCTCGCCCTCAGTTGCGCGTAGGCTCTGTACATTGACAAAGGTCGAGTTGAGGAAGTTCCTTGCCGGAGGCGAGATCATCGCCAGCGGATACTTCCGGGCCAGTTCCGGATTGGAAGCGGCCGATTCATACGGCGGAATATAGGCCGGGACCGGGTCGAGCCCGTCGCGCGCCATGCTGCTCGAATAAAATTCGCACTTGCCCGACGGGGTCGGGAAGCCGCCTTCGGCGAAGGGCGCCTCGGGCATGGTGAGTTTCTGCCAGCCCTTGCGCTTGAGCGCGTCCCAGTCGAAATGCACCGCGCGCTCGTGGCGCTTGTCGAAGGCCTGGGCGGCCAGCTCGTCGTCGGACTCCTGGAAGCAGGGGTCGTCGAAGCCCATGCGCGCGGCCAGCAGGCGGAAGAACTCGGTGTTCGGTTTCGCTTCGCCGATCGGCGCAATCGCCGCGTTGTTCGCCATCATGTACAGGTGGCCGTAGGCCAGGTGCGCATCGACGTGCTCGAGCTGGGTGGTGGCCGGCAGCAGGATGTCGGCGTAGTCGGCGCTGTCGGTCTGGAAGTGTTCCAGCACCACGGTGAACAGGTCTTCGCGCTCGAAGCCCTGCTGCACTTTCGCCGAATCCGGGGCGATCGCCAGCGGGTTGGCGTTATAGACGATGACGGCCTCGATCTTCGGGCCGAACTCGGGCGAGGCCTCCTTGAGCAGGTCGTCGCCGATGGTGGTCATGTTGATGGTGCGCGCCATGCGGCCCGCCAAGAGGTCCGGGCGCTGCAGGAAGGAGCGGTTGGCCGGGAAGGACCCCGAGGTCGACAGCTGCACCCCACCCGCCTTGTGGCGCCAGGCGCCGACCAGGGCCGGCAGGCAGGCGATATTGCGCACCGCCATGCCGCCGCCGCGCACGCGCTGCAGGCCGTAGTTCATGCGGATCGCCGCGCCCTCGCCGCTTCGCGCGGTCTGGCCGTACAGGCGTGCCAGTTCGATCACCTCAATGGCCGTGATGCCGCAGGTCTCGGCAGTGCGCTCGGGCGTCCATTCCAGCGCGCGCTGTTTCAGTTCTTCGTAGCCCAGCGTGTACTTCGCCACGTAGTCGTGGTCGACCAGGTCTTCGGTGATGAGCACGTGCATCATGCCCAGCGCCAGCGCGGCGTCCGTACCGGGCAGCAGAGAAATGTGCTGGTGGCACTTCTCGGCCGTCAGCGAGCGGTAGGGATCGATCGCGATCAGCTTCGCGCCGCGGCGCTTGGCTTCCTGGACGCGCATCCACAGGTGCAGGTTGGACGCGATCGGGTTGCCGCCCCAGATCAGGATCAGCTTGGCATCCTGGAAGTGCTCGATGTCGGTGCCGATCGAGCCGCCGATGGTGTACTTGTAGCCGGTGGCGCCGGCGGTGGCGCAGATGGTGCGGTCCAGCTGCGAGGCCCCGAGCTTGTTGAAGAATCGTAAAGACATCGAATCGCCCTGCACCAGTCCCATGGTGCCGGCATAGCTGTAGGGGAGAATGGCTTGCGGATCGCGGGCGGCGATCGTGCCGAGGCGTTCGGCGATCTCGTCGATCGCCGCTTCCCAGGTGATGCGCTCGAATTTGCCTTCGCCCTTGCGGCCGACGCGGCGCATCGGGTACAGCACGCGGTCCGGGTGGTAGGTGCGCTCCACGTAGCGCGACACCTTGGTGCACAGCACGCCCGCCGTGGTCGGATGCTCCGGATCGCCCTTTACCTCAAGCGCCACGCCATCATCGACGGTAACGAGGATGGCGCAGGTATCGGGGCAATCGTGGGGGCAGGCGGCGCGGACTTGTGTAACTGGCATGGGGTGGGATCGGCGGAAAATACTTCGTGAAACCAATACTTTATACGATCTTGGGGAGGTCCGTCCCCTCCTCTTTCACTGGGTGTTTGAGGCAGGCTACAATGGTTCAAGGCATGCAATGCAAGCATGACAAAAAAGGAGGGACAGATGAAACTCGTTGAACCAATCCTGGCCTATCTGCCGGAACTTCAGGAAATCCGGCGCGACCTGCACGCGCATCCGGAGCTATGCTACGAAGAGCAGCGCACCGCCGACGTGGTGGCGGCGAAGCTGACGGAATGGGGCATCCCGATCGTGCGCGGCCTGGGCGTGACCGGCGTGGTCGGCATCGTGAAGAACGGCACGTCGAATCGCGCGATCGGCCTGCGCGCCGACATGGATGCGCTGCCCATGCAAGAGATCAATGGCTTCGCCCACGCCTCGCGCCATCCAGGCAAGATGCACGCCTGTGGCCACGATGGCCACACCGCCATGCTGCTCGGCGCCGCCCAGCACTTGGCGCAGCACCGCAACTTCGACGGCACCGTCTACCTGATCTTCCAGCCGGCCGAGGAAGGCGGCGGCGGCGCGCGCCGCATGATGATTGATGGCCTGTTCGAGCAGTTCCCGATGGACGCGGTGTACGGCATGCACAACTGGCCGGGCATCCCGGAGGGGCACTTCGGCGTGGTCGCCGGGCCGATGATGGCCTCCAGTAACGAATTCCGCGTGAGCGTGCGCGGCAAGGGCGCCCATGCGGCGCAGCCGCACCGCGGCATCGACCCGGTGATGGTGGCGGTGCAGATCGCCCAGGCCTGGCAGACCATCGTGTCGCGCGAAAAGAATCCGCTGGAATCGGCGGTGCTGTCGATCACCCAGATCCATGCCGGCAGCGCCACCAACGTGATTCCCGACGAAGCGGAACTGGTGGGCACCGTGCGCACCTTCTCGTATGAGGTACTGGATTTGATCCAGCGCCGTATGGAAGAGATCGCGACCGGCGTCGCCGCGGCCTTCAATGCCTCGGTCGACTTCAATTTCAAGCGTAACTACCCGCCGCTGATCAACCATCCGGAACAGACGGCCTTCGCGGTCGAGGCGATGCGGGCGGTGGCGGAGGCGGATCGCGTGGATACGCAGGTCGAACCGACCATGGGGGCGGAAGACTTTGCCTTCATGCTGCAGGAAAAGCCGGGGTGCTATGTGTTCCTCGGCAATGGCGACGGGGCGCACCGCGCGGGCGGGCATGGGCTGGGGCCGTGCCAGCTGCATAACACCAGTTATGACTTCAATGACAATTTGCTGCCGATTGGGGCGAGTTATTGGGTGCGGCTGGTGGAGATGAGCTTGCCGAAAGGCTGATACGGCTGCGAACCGCTTTTCGTAGGGTGGGCGGCTATGCCGCCCACGCGGTCAGCAGACGCCAGCACGACCGCGACCGTTCGAATGTCGGCGATCACCGCGTGGGCAAGGAACTTGCCCACCCTACGGGAGCTGGTCTTTCGAGTTCCCCAGACGAATTCCCGGGTTCATCTGCTCCAGCGCCAGCAAGGCCGCCGCATGATCCGCCGTCGGCAAAGCCCCTTCGATCGTCTCGTACTGCCGTGTCACCAGTTCCGTCACCGGCAGCGTCAAGCCCGCCGCTTCCGCCGCCGCCAACACGTTCCGCAAATCCTTCAGCTGGCTCTTGACCTGCCCGCCCGGCACGAAATTCCGCTCCAGCATGCGCTGCCCGTGCACCTCGAGGATCCGGCTGCCCGCGAATCCGCCGCGGATCGCCTCGCGCACCGCGGCCGGATCGGCGCCTGCGGCCTGCGCCAGCAGCAGCGCCTCGGCCACCACGTTCAGCGTGGCGCCGACGATCAGCTGGTTGCACAGCTTGGCCACCTGGCCGCTGCCCACCGGCCCGACGCGCTGGGGCTTGCCCATCGCCTGGAGAATTTTTACCACCTGGTCAAAATCCGCCGCCTCGCCGCCGGCCATGATGGCAAGCAGCCCCGCTTCGGCGCCGCCGACGCCGCCCGACACCGGCGCATCCATGAAGCGGCAGCCCTGGGCCACCAGGCGCGCCTGGAAGGCCAGCGCTTCGTCATGCCGGGTCGAACTCATGTCGATCCACAGCGTGCCCGGCGCGAGCGCGGGCAAGGCGGCGTCGAGCACGGCGCCCACCACCGGCCCGGCCTCGAGCATGGAGATGACCACTTGCGCCCCGCGTACCGCCGCGCACAGGTCTGCGACGGGCTCTGCCCCGCTGCCGCGCAGCGCCTCGGCCTTGGCGTGGGTCCGGTTCCAGGCGCGCACCGGGTAGCCAGCCTGGGCCAGACGGGCCGCCATCGGCCTTCCCATCAGACCGATTCCGAGGAAGGCGATGGTCGTCATCAGAACAGTCCGAGGAATTTTTTCTTGACGGTGTTCGTGCGGCCAGGGACGACCAGGTCGGTCACGCCCTTGTCGTTGAAGCCGTCCAGCAGCGCCGGGAATCCCTTGCGCTTGACCAGGTCCATTTCCGCCGCATAGAGCGGCACCACGCAGTGGAAATAGATGTCCTTGCCGTCGCGCTCGAGCGCGGCGAAGGCCTCCGGCGCCGAGGCCGGCGGCAGCAGGATGGCGCCGGTGAATTCGACGCCCTTGGCATAGGGCTTGGCCGGATGGCCGTTCGGCACCGTGTGGCCGAGGCCGAGCCAGGTCGCGTGCTGGTGCGGATAGTGCGCCAGGTGGCGCAGCAGGGCCACCGGCCAGTACCAGCGCTCGTCCCGCACCGACGCTTCATCCAGCTTCCAGTCCGCCGGCAGCGCCATCATCAGTTCGCCGAACGGCGGCGCGCCTTCCGGCACGCTCATCGGGCGGCTGCTCATGCCCGAGGTCACCAGGCGCAGGAAAGGCGTGCGCTCGTTGGCCGGCACCACGTGGATGTCGACCTGCACCGGGTCGGCGATGGTATCGTGGAAGACGGTATCGATCCGGCCCAAGTGAGCGGCGATGTGCTCCGCCACCGGGTCATGCGGCAAGACGGTGGGCGTGAGCTGCTGCTGGGTCGGGGCGGCAAGCGGATACAGGGGGGTGCTGGTCGGTTCGGTCATGCGACAGTAGAAAAAGGAGTTGCGTTCTGCGGGGGGTCTATCATACTCGCGCGACAGCGCAAGGTGGCGGACAGCGCCGATTTGTTCTCGCTAGTACAATAGTGTATTGCACAATATTTCATCGCTGTTAAGAAAGAAGAACATGCCTACTGTGAAGAACATTGCCGGTATTGCCGCCACCCTCGCGCTGGCGTTCAGCGCCCAGGCCGCACACGCCCAGGCCCTCGGCGGCTGGGCCGACTCGGCGTCGCTCGAGTTCGGCACCAATCCCCAGCAGCGCATGCTGCGCGTCGCCGTCCAGAACGACTGGGACCAGCGCTGGTTCGCCCGCAACGGCTATCACCTGTCGGGCTACTGGGAAACCAACCTGGCCCTGTGGCGCCTGCGCGCCTACCAGAACGTGCCGGGGCGAACCAAGAACATCGCCGTGGTCGGCTTCACTCCGGTATTCCGCTACCAGAGCGACAGCAAGCTCGGCCTGTATGGCGAGGTCGGCATCGGCGTGAACCTGTTCTCCACCTTGTACAAGAACGAGGACAAGGAATTGTCCACCGCCTTCCAGTTCGGCGACCACATCGGCGTGGGCTACACCACCGCCAATTGGGACTTCGGCCTGAAGTACCAGCATTACTCGAACGCCAGCATCAAGAGCCCGAACGCGGGCGCGAACTGGATCATCGCCAAGGCCGCCTACAAGTTCTGAACGTAGCAGCCGGACGGAGTCCGGTTGCGATTTATGACACAATCGGACCAAGGTGGGCCGCCCGGCCTGCCGGTATCACGAGGTCCGATTGACTGATTCCAGCACCATCAAACGCTACCTGCCGTGGCTCGTCGCGACTGCCCTGTTCATGGAGCATCTCGACGCCACCGTCGTCAATACCGCCATTCCGAGCATCGCGGCCAGCCTGCAGGTGACGCCGCTGAGCCTGAAGTCGGTGGTCACCAGCTACATCCTCGGCCTGGCGGTCGGCATCCCGCTCAGCGGCTGGATGGCGGACCGCTTCGGCACGCGGCGCGTGTTCTTCACCGCCATCTCCACCTTCACCATCGCCTCGATCCTGTGCGGCCTGTCCGTCAACGCCCAGATGATGACCGCAGCCCGCCTGCTGCAGGGCCTGGGCGGCGCGATGATGATGCCGGTCGGCCGCCTGGCCATCGTGCGCACCTTCCCCAAGAGCGAACTGCTGGCGGCGATGAACTTCGTGATCATCCCGGCCCTGATCGGACCGCTGCTGGGGCCGACGGTCGGCGGGCTGATCGTGCACTGGACCACATGGCGCATGATCTTCTTCATCAACGTGCCGGTGGGCCTGGCGGCGCTCTACCTGGTCTGGAAACACATGCCCGACTACCGCGGCCACGAGAAACGGCCGCTCGACGTCATCGGCCTGGTCCTGTTCAGCAGCGGCACGGCGATCCTGTCCTGGCTGCTCGAAGTATTCGGCGAGCACACGCTCGATGCGCTCACGGCCGCCCTGCTGCTGGCCCTGTCTCTCGGCCTGCTGGGCACCTATGCCTGGCATGCGCTGCGCATCAAGCATCCGCTGCTGCGCCTCACCCTGTTCAAGGTGCGCACTTTCCGCATCTCGGTGGCGGGCGGCTTCCTCACCCGGCTGGGCGTGGGCGCCCTGCCCTTCCTGCTGCCGCTGCTGTACCAGCTCGGGCTGGGCCTGCCGGCCTGGCAATCCGGCCTGCTGATGATGCCGTCCGCAGCGGCCGCGATGGGCATGAAGATGTTCGCGCCCAGGCTGCTGGCGCGCTTCGGCTACCGCCAGGTGCTGACCGTGAACACGGTGCTTATCGGCCTGACGATCTCGATGTTCACCCTGGTCGGCCCGGGCACGCCCTTCTACGTCATCGTCGCCATCAGCCTGGCGCAGGGCTTCTTCAATTCGCTGCAGTTCTCGAGCATGAACACGCTGGCCTATGCCGACATCGAGCCGCAGGACACCAGCATGGCGAGCACGATGTCGAGCTCCTTCCAGCAGCTGTCGATGAGCTTCGGCCTGGCCGCCGGTTCGATCGTGACCGCCTGGTTCCTGGGGCCGGTGGCGCAGGACAACCGGGAACAGGTGGCCCAGGCCCTGCACCATGGATTCGCGACGCTGGCGGTCCTGACGCTGCTGTCATCAAGCGTGTTCTGGCGCCTGCGCCGCAACGACGGCGACAGCATCAGCCGCGGCCAGGCCAAGGCCAAGGAAGCGGAGCCGGTCGAGGCCGGCCAGGGGACCTAGGAATTCAGGAGAGGCAGGCGCCGCCCGATGGCGCCTGGTAGGGCACCGGCGTGCCCGGCTTCTCGACGTGGTAGTACAGCGAGACGATCTTCCAGCCGCCCTCATCGCGGTAGAGCTGGATGCTGTTGACGCCGACGTAATCGGCCTTGACGGAGGTGGGGTCGCGCCGGGTTTCAACGATGCTGTACACGGTGGCGAAGCGGTCGTATTCCTTCACGTCGCGGACGACTTCGCACTCGTGGAATCCGTGCGGCCGCACCGGGCGCTGATCGGCGATGAAATCCGCGGCCTTCATCGATTGGAAGCGTGGCTGGCCGTCGCGATAGACGCCGCCGGCGACGATTGCATCGTCGCGGAACAGCTGCTGCAGCCGGTCGGCGTCCGCCGCCACGCTCGGGGCGTGACTCGACGCTTGCCACAGCGCCGCGACCACGGCTTCGGGCCTCGCCGAGGCGGAAGCAATCAGCGGCAGGCAGGCGAGGATGGCAGGGAGCAGGCGGCGCATGGACGGGTTCTCGTAAAAGCGATGCCTGCAGTATAACGTTTACGTACAGCAAAAAGCCCGCAGGAGGCGGGCTTTGCAGGTGATCAGCGGCGCCAGTGGCCGCGACCGCGGCCGCGGTCATGTCCGCGGTCTTCACGCCAGCCGTGACCGCGATGGTAACCACGGCGCGGCGCATCGTAATAGCCAAGACCCAGGTTCAATTCGACCGGCGGTCCGACGTAGCTGGAGTAGCCTCCGCCATAATATGGATCGTAGCCAGCATACGGCGGCCCGTATACTGCACAGCCACCGAGTCCGGCAGCCAGCAGCAGTCCGGCCGCGCATCGTTTCAATACACTATTGCTTCGAGTAGTCATCTAAGCCCCCTAACGGTGAACCTGAGTTCAGTGTAGGTGTGGGCAGGATGGATGCACATCGAAGTTACGTTTGCTAACTTGCTTTCCCACCAGAACCTCCTGGCCGTGAACTCAATCCAGGGGCTGGGGGATCACTTGCACGGAACCGCGCTTCAGGACCTGTGGCGTGGTGATCGGCGAAAAATAGATCCGCTTCTGCTCCATGGCAATATAGATGCGGTAACGATGCAGGAAATCGGCGCCCAACACCATTATTTGGCCCTGGTGAGCCAGGTCCATCAGGCGCAGCTCGAGATTCTTTACTTCCAGTGCGCCGATCGACATCAGCGGCACCGGCACTTTCCATACCGGCTTGTCAGGACCCTCTCCGGGCAAGGGGGCTTCGCGCGCCGCACCGGGCGAGTCCGGCGTCAATCCAAGCCGCTCGCCAACGGCTTTGGGCAGATACGAATAGGGAGTCGCCGTCGACAACAATGCATGGATGGGCTTGCCATTGATCGTCGCGATGAACACGACCCGCGCATCGCGCTTCCACGGGTCGCCCATGGCAAGCACCGAGACCGCCTGCGGATCCCAGTAGGCCAGATGTGCACCGATGCAGCCATTGGGGTCGAAGGACTTCAGGTAACCAGCATCCAGGGCAATCTCGAGGTCGTTCTGCAGGAGCGTGCCGGCGCCGACACGCAACCCGAAGGTGTCGTCCATAAAATTCTCGACCATGTAGGTGCCACCCTTCTTCTTGACCTGGCCGATCGACAAGTCCTTGATATTGGCATGCGAGAAGTCCACCAGGAGATCGACGCCCTTCGGATTGCGGGCGTCTTCGCGGGCCAGCTTGCTGGTCGCGTGACGTACTTCAATGCCGAGACGATCCAAGATTTTTTTGTTGAACACGAGGGACTCCGCGGCGCCCGTACTCAGCATGGCGGGAACTGTGATGCCGTTGATCGTCGCTTCGCCGACAGGGCGCAAATCCTCGGTATAGGTAAGCGAGATAGATGCCTGTTCGCGCATATCGCATCCCACCGGCAAGGACTCGGCAAATGCCATGGGTGAGATGAAGAGGAAAGCGCAGATCGCGCTACAGAACATGGAGACGTGAGAAGCCTGACGAGTGAAGCGGATCATATAGTCCTGAGTGGTCTGCATGAGAGCAGTATATGGATCCGGATGAACTGAAACTGGGCTTTTAGAAAATTACCCGGATGTCATACGTACAAAGCAAAAAAGCCCGCAGAGAGTGAGGATCCGCAGTGCGGATCCGAACAGCGGGCTTTAGCCCTACAAAGCAAAAAACCCCACC